>JBHIDS010000028.1:0-15939 GCA_046760205.1 Candidatus Methanofastidiosia archaeon | reverse complement strand
TTCTCAACCTCTTTCATAAACTCAGCATCTGTAAGCATTTCAAGTTCATCAAGCTTGTCTTCAATTTCAGAGATTATGGTTTTCAAAACTTCTCTATCAATTGTAACAAGATTTGATTTTTCTTTTTGTACTGTCATTTTTTCACCGATTCTATTTTACTTCAAGTTATTTAAGGTTTTGGTTGTAAGATATGAAGTTTTACATAAAGTTAAAAATAATATGGTATAGATTTGAACTTGTCCTAAAATTGGTGTGTTGCATATTCCAATCTAAAAACCATTGAAAATAAAGTTTCTTGATTAAGTAATTGTTAATATGAGGAATACAACCCTATTTCCTCTTTAACATGAAACCTAAAATCGAAAGAACCAATCCTAAACTTAAGGGAAGAAGAGAGTACTTTCTCAGATATAGATTTGGATAAGTTTTCTCCTCCACTTTCACTAAGTAAGGAACTTCTCTCTTTTTTGTGATTTCCTCAGTGTATGGAATTTCTATGATGGTAGGCTCTTTGACTTTTTCGAAGATTGCCCTCTCCCTTACTATCAAAACATGAAAAATTTGATTGTTGGCAAGCTTTTGGTCGTTGGTCTTAAAGGATATAAATAAGAGATAATTTCCCTTCTCTTTGACATTGAATATTCTCTCAAAAACCCTTCCTTTATGAAACGCAAAAGGGTCTGTAGGTTCAACCTCATATATATTCAGGAATTGAGATTGAGCAAAAATCTCTTCGAACAAGGGACTACCGCGAGGGTAGAGACCCTTGAAAAAAGCAACTCTAAATGAGAAGTTGTGTTCACCTAAATCAGAGATGTTCGCAACGCTAATTCTCAACCTGTCGTTCTCATCCAAAGTCATGGTAAAATTCTCACTCCAAGAAAAGATTCCAAATGAGAATTTTAAGTTGTGTTTTACTTTTCTCTGGTTATAGAGAATCTTTTTCTCCATTTCCTTGAAAACCTCTCTTTCCTCATAAATTACTTCCTCTCTGTAGTTTGTAACCTCTTTGGTGTACTCCTCTTCTCTGTACTTTTCAATCTCTAAGTAGTTGATCTTGGGGATTGAAGAGTAGATAAAAACTAGGAGGGAGAAAATCAAGAGGAGAGATGAGAGAGCAATGATTGGCAATAAAAATCTTTTTCCTCTTTTCCTCTCTTCTAAAGATTTCTCAGGTTTCATCTCATTCCAAAGTTCTATTCCCTCAAGCTCAATTTTAGGCATTTTGAATCTCCCCAACTTAGAGGTACCAAAATTCATTTCTCTTGGACTTTATCTCGTTGATCTCCTCTAAAATACGCTTCTCAGAATCAGAGATTTCTTCCTTTAAGAGCATATTGTAGTCCTTCTTTGGAATATCCACAAAGAGAATTTCTTCCTCAGAAACGTTCCTTCCAACAACACACCCCCTGATAGAGAGAGCAACTCTCATTCCCTCAGAGGCTTCAGATAAAAACTCGTCCCTGTCCTTTATGCTCTTTACAATTCCAATCTTTTTTCCCTCATTGTTTATGAGGGGAACTTTTACTCTTATCACACCACCTAAAATCTCCACTCCAACTATGGCAGGCTTTGACTTTCTAAAGATGTATCTCGGTATTATCCTTAGTTTTCCAGGTAGAGTGAGTTTCTTTCGGAGGAGCCTTTTCTCCTCCATCATCTTCTCATCCACCCATTCCTCATAGTCCTCAATCAACTTGTAGATGATGTCACTCTCAAAGATTTTGATATCGTTGTCCTTTGCACTCTTTGAGGCTTCCTCCAAGACCTTAACTCCAAAGGCAAATATCACTGAAAGCTTAGGATCTTCTGATTTGTGAGAGATTGCCTCAAAGACGTCCTGTTTTAAAACGTCTCCAACGTCTGCCTTTTTTATTTTGGTTTTTTTCTTGAGCTCAGAAACCAGAGCCTCTAATGACCCAAGGGTGTCAGCCTTCACGATCACTCCAGATGTCTCAGTAGAGATCCTTATCTCTTCGAGCTCTTCAGTTATTCTATTTATGTTCTCTTCTGTTGAGAGATAGAGGGGAGAGCCAGCTAGAACCTCCTCAAGGTTAGGAGCCACCAGCTTTATCCCACAGGCGGCAAAAACCTTTTGGAGAGAATCAAATCTGTGTTTTGGATCTCTTATCTCGTCCAAAGGCTTTGGCTTTAGAATTGCACGAATCTTGGTTTCAACGATTCCCCTCTTTCCCCCCATGATTATCCTCTCCCCCTTTCTCAAGGTTCCATCGTAGAGAATCACGTTTATGGTTGTTCCAAGCCCAACTTCCTCCTTAACCTCAAGCACAGTGCCTTTTCCCTCTCCTTTAATCTCAATTCTCAACTTTTCCTCCAAAAACCTTTGAGAGAGTCCAGAGATGAGCATCAAAAGCTCTGGAACTCCAACACCTAACTTGGCAGAAATGGGAACGAGAGAAACCTTTTTCTTGAAATCCTTTATCTTGTCAAATCTTTCAGCCTCAAACCCATGGATGTAGAGCTCACCCATCAATTCCCAGAGCTTATTGTTCAAGCTCTCTAGAACGAACTCATCCTGGTTTTTTTCACTTTTAGAGAAAGAGAGCTCTGCAGATTCCCACCCGAGTTTGTCTATCTTGTTGCAAGCTACGATGAAAGGAGTCTTGTACCTCCTTAGGAGATTTATGGACTCGATGGTCTGGGGTTGGATTCCCTCGTTTATGTCTATCACAAGCACCGCAAGATCTGCAAGAGAAGAACCTCTCCTGCGGAGGTTTGTGAAAGCCCTATGTCCTGGAGTGTCTATGAATAGAAGTCCTGGAAGACTGAGCTTCCATTTCTTTCGAATCTCACCACATATCTTCTCTACCACCTCAAAGGGAATCTCGGTGGCACCTATGTGCTGAGTGATTCCTCCAGACTCTCTCGATGCAACGGCAGTCTCTCTTATAAAGTCTAGAAGAGTCGTTTTTCCATGATCTACATGACCTAGAACAGAGATTATGGGTTGTCTTATCATGATGATGAAACTAAGGTTTGAAATTTAAAAAGGTTTGGGGCTTTCACTCAAATCTCAGTAAACCTTTTAAGATTTCCTTTTAATTATATGATTCAGATGAGGCTGAGAGCATGGTAAAGAAGAGAGTGAGAAAGAGAAAGCCAAGAAAGAAAAAAACCGAGAGAGAATTTGAAAAGAAGGAGGAGAAACCATTTAACTCTATAAAGAATATTAAGAATAAGAAGCTTCTTTTGATTTTTGGTGTTTTTATTCTTTTGACATTTGCAGGTTTTACCTACTTTAGAGGTCAAAAGACCACTTCAAGTTTTGTGTTTTTTAAAGACTCACAAGGTGTTGAGAAAGGGGAGTTTTTTATTGGAGAGGAGATATTCATAGAGGTTGAGGATCTGGACAAGAACAAGAATTCATCCTCAGCTGAGAATATCTCTGTCTCTCTTAGTGTTCCCCAAACTGGAGATTTGGAGGTTCTCTCACTTTCAGAGACTTCAAAAGATACTGGAGTTTTTGAAAGCTCTATAGCATCGGTTTTTACTTTAGAAGGAGTTTCAAATAACGGCATGCTTGAGGTTGTGGGAGAATCTCATGTGATTCTAACCTATATCGATGAGAAGGATCCTCAAGATGTATCCAGAAAAGAGGCTTTGATAAAGCTCCCTTCAACCAAATCTCAGATAAGGTTCATAGATGAGAAGGGGGAGGAGAGGGATTTTTATCCCATAGGGCAAGAGATTTTTGTTCAGGTTTCTGATTTTGATGAGAACCAAAATCCAGAGGTTTCAGAGGAGATTGAAGTTATCATATATTATATGGACACACTAGACTCAGAGATCATCGAACTTCTTGAGGTGGGTCCAAATGCAGGAATTTTTGTATCAAAGGGAATACTGTCCGCTCTCTCTCAAGAAGGATTTTTGAACAATGGCACTCTTGAAGTATCGGAGCAAGATGAGATTTTGGTGAGGTACCTTGACAAGGACGATCCAAGAGATTTCTCAGTTGATGTAACTCTTGTGGCTAAATCTGAGAAACCTAAACCTTCAAAAAGGTTTGCCATAATCCAAACCAATCTCGGCACCATAAAGGTTGAGCTCTTTTACGATAAAGCCCCTCTCACCACCTTTAACTTCACAGAGCTTGCAAGAAGAGGTTTCTACGATGGTACGATATTTCACAGGGTGATAAAGGAATTTATTATTCAAGGAGGAGGCTTTGAACCAGGCATGGTATCAAGAGAATCTCCCTTTGGTGCAATCCTCTTAGAAATAAATCCTGAGTTAAAGCATGTAGATGGAGCCTTAGGAATGGCGAGAGCTCAAGATCCAAACTCAGCCACCTCTCAGTTCTACATCTGTGATTCCGCACAACCTTCTCTTGATGGGAATTATGCAGTCTTTGGTCGAGTGGTGGAAGGAATGGATGTGGTGAGGCTCATTGCATCAGTAGAAACTGGAACCTTGAATGAATTCTCAGATGTGCCTTTGGGGGAGGTTCTGATAATCAGCATCACCATAGTTGAGAGCTGATTTAAGAAAGATTTCTAAAGTAAACCTTCTGATAGAACTCAGATATTTTTTTAAAGAGTACTACAAAGCCCAAGATTGAGAAAATGAAGGGAAGAATAAGAAGAGGTCTCTCCAACATTCCATATATTAAGAGGATGCTTGCAAGAAAGCTATAGGTACAGATTCCTAGAATAGTCATTCTGAAGTCTTTCCTCATGTTATGAAGTTCAATCTCATCGATCATAATCTCTCTCTGTGTGAACAAGTATATTAAGTTTGTGTTCACACTTTGATTTTTATAGTACTTTCAAAACGGCTTTAAAGTAAAGAGAAACTATATATGCAAGATGGAATTGTTGATGTTGCGAGGTGTCATTATGTTTGAATCAATGCTAAGTGAGAAAGAAAAAAAACTTAAGGATGAGGTTAGAGAATTTGTGAAAGGTGTAAGTAAAAAACTTATCCTGGATATGGACAGTGAGAGAATAAAGTATCCAAGAGAGTTTTTGAGAAAGGCTGCCAAACGAAATCTTCTAGGGCTCAGATTTGAAAAAGAGTACGGAGGAAGGAATTTGAAATGGACCTCCGAGATTCTGGCTTTAGAGGAGATTGGTGTTCTAGGAACGAGCCTTGCCTGTCTTTACTCTCTGCCAAGCATCGTTGGTGAGGCGATAGCGGTCTTTGGGACATCGGAACAAAAGAGAAAGTACCTAAAACCAACTCTCAAGGGCGAAATGACATGTGCAGAAGCCCTGACAGAACCAAGAGGTGGATCTGACTTCTTTGGCACTACAACTACTGCAGAAAAAAGGGGAGATCATTACATCCTAAATGGCTACAAGAGGTTCATAGTTGGGGCAGAGGGGGCAGATTACTTTCTCATTTATGCAAAGACAGGAAGGGATGCACCACCTCGCAACTCCTTAAGTACTTTCATAGTTGAGAGGGACTTTGGAATTGAAGTCAAGCACCTTTATGGATTGCTTGGCACGAGAGGAGGTGGAACTGGAAGGATACTCCTAAAAGATGTTAAGGTTCCATCTGAAAATTTAGTCGGCAGAGAGAATGGTGGTGGAAATATCTTTTACAGAATGATGATTCCTGAGAGAATGACAAGTGCTGCAGGTGCCATAGGGCTTGCAAGAGGAGCTTTGGAGGTGGCTACGAGATACAGTGAATTTGGAAAAAAGATAAGAAACTTTCAAGGAGTCAGTTTCAAGGTTGCAGAAAGTGTGACAAGACTCGATGCTGCAAGAGGCTTGGTTTATGCTGCTGCAAGAACGGCAGACGATTTAAAAGATCCAGATCTTGCAAGAAGGCTTGTCTCAGAGGCAAAGAAGTTTTCAACAGAGGCTTCTTTCAAGGTGATAAACGATTCAATGCAGATAATGGGAGGCATAGGCTACACAAATGTTTATCCAATCGAGAGACTATTGAGAGATGCAAGATTGATAATGATATGGACTGGGACAAACGAGATAATGAACTTGATTATCCAGCATGAGTACTACAAAGAGCTCTCCAAGGATGTTTCAAGAAATGTTGAGGATGACGCTCCAGAATCAGACAGAATGGATGAAAAGATCTACGAATGAAGGCTTCAGGTGAGAAAGTGAACCACCAAGCTCAAACTAAAGATGCTCAAAAGGGTTGAGGTTAAAACTGCCGTTGAGACAAACTCAGGCTTGGCATCGAATTCTATGGATATCAGAGCAGAGTTCACTGCGGTGGGCATGGAAGCTTCTACTATGAGTACGCTTCTCACAAGAGGACTCACTTCGAAGAAATTGAGGAGAAGAAAGGCAAGAAGTGGGGAGAGGAAAAGTCTTAAAAAATTTGCAAGGAATACATTTTTCAAATCTCCTTTCACCTTGGTCTTTGAGAGCTGGATTCCAAGTAGGATGAGGAGGATTGGAATGGCAGCTCCTGCGAGGAGTGCGACTATCTTTAGGAGAAACTCCGGTAACTCAAAAGAGAGGTAGTTTATGAAGAGAGCAAAAAGTACAGCATAGATCAAAGGCATGTAGAAAATCTGGCTCAGAGAGGAGAGCATGTCCCCGCTCTTCTGAGATGCGATGAAGATTGCGAGAGAGTACAAGAGGATGGTTTCTCCCACGACAAAAAAGATGGCTGTGTTCAAACCCTCCTGTCCAAAAGTGAAGAGACAGAAGGGAAGCCCATAGTTTCCAGCGTTTATGAAAAGGCTTGAGAGTAGAAAGGCACTCCTCTTCTCCCTCTCAAGTCTCATCAACCTTGAGATGGAATAGGAGACCATCAAGAGAGAAAAGGTAAAAATGAAGACGAAAACAACGATCTTCAGACTGTCTTTGATTTGGTTTTTCTCCACCAGGGAGTATAAAATAAGGCTTGGAGTTAGGATGTAGAGGGAGATTCCAGAAACAGAACGTGTGTCTATCTTTCTTCTCTTTCCCAAGATAAAACCTAAGGATATGACAATGAATATGGGTAGAAGAACGCCCTTGAAGATCATGAATTCTCCAAGGTTTTTCCTTTTAAAAGGTTTGGGCTTGAATTGTGACATCAGTAAACGGTTTTTATTCTATGCGACGGGCTTTACATTCAACACTTCTTCTCTCTCCTTGCCTTTCAAGTCGCGAATGGCATAGAGGGTAATTGTCGATGAAACTCCTTCTCTTCTCAAAGATTTCACATAATCTAAAACCCTCATCTTAGCTCCCCTCATGTTATCTTTGAGCGCCCAACCAACACCTTTTCTCACTAAGTCCTCTTCATCCCAAATTAGATTATCACACAACTCTAATGCTTCATCTACAAACTCTCCACTCTTCCCAATTTTCCTCACAAATGCAACAACGCTCGCTCTTCGTTTCCACATATTTTTTGATTTATTCCACTTTCTCAACAAGTTCAAAGTTTCTTTAGGACACTTTTTAAGCAAAGGTTGTAAAATCCGGATGCAAAATCAATCAGTTGCCGCCCAATTGTTAAAATAATCTGCAATCTCGTCTAAAAAGTCAAAATGAGCTGGAGTTATATTCTCAAGACTAAGTTCTATAATTGCTTCTCCAAAGCCTGTCTGCTCAGAAAAACCAGACTTGTAAAACCTTCTAACCAACCTAAACCTTTCCTCAGGTCTCAATTGTTTAAAAATATTGAGATACTTTTCAATGAGTCCCTCCTTATCTAATTTCCTAATTCCGTAAGATCTGTATCCTTTCTTCTTATGCCACATTTGTTTTTTTATCGATGCCATTTTGGTATCGGCTCTCTTCTACAGTTGTCCAACAACTTTTAAGTACAAATCTTCTATTTTCATATCAAATCCTCCCATCATTCAATGATGGGGTTATCTCTCCTTTTCATGATGGTTATTAATCAAATATCTCATTTAGATTTTGAATTGTGACTAAAAATTCCTTCACACTATCTCGTATTTTATAACGAATCATCAGCTGTCCACTTTTATTCAATGATGGGGCTTTTTCAATGATGTTTGCTGATAGGAGCACTCTTAAGTGTTTTTCAATAGTCGATCTGTGTCGCTTTAACTTTTTTGCCATCTCACCTGGATTAGAAATCCCTTTTTGTATACAATCCAATATCTGAAGTCGTGACTTATTAGACATAGCCTTAAGAATCTTCTCAGTTTTCTCATATTCTTTTATCATCAACGCTTTTATTACCAAATGGTATATAAATTTTCCTAAAGGTGAAATTCATTCCCCGAGCCTTCGGAAACCTTTATATCTTCTTGGAGAGGTGGTATTTCATGTACCACAATTTAGTCAAGGGCACATATTATAATATGGGATTTAAATATGGAAGCATTCTGTACAAGCATGGCTTCAGAATTTCAGAGCAATCTAGCGAAAAGCTCAATTTTGGAAGGAAATCTGAGAAAGAGGTCAAGCGAATCTTTCCAGATATCCTAGAAGAGATTAAGGGATTTGCTGATGCTTGTCATGCTTCATATGAGCAGATGATAGCTTTCATGTTTAGTATTGGTGCTTTTAAAGTTGAACCCATGTGCAGTGTTTTTGCAGCTTTCAATGGTTCTAACGTCGTATTTGGGCGTAATTATGATTTTTTCTACAGCTTTAAGAAATACACAGAGAGCTATCTTACATGTCCAGACGATGGTTATTTTTCAATTGGTCATACAGATGTTTTTATTGGAAGGGAAGACGGGGTAAATGAGAAGGGTTTAGCTATTGGCATGACAGAGGTGGACTCTGAGGGCAATAAGCCCGGAATAAGCTTTGTGCTAGCTTTGAGATGTGTTCTTGATAAATGCTCTAATGTGAAAGAGGGTGTCAAGATACTTTCAGATGCTTGCCATACATCAACATTCAACTTCTTGCTTGCTGATAGGGAGGGCAGCATGGCAGTAGTTGAAGCGTCTCCAGAAAGAGTCCGAGTGCGGAGACCCGAAGAGGCCGACAGATTCCTAGTCACTACCAACCATTTCGTGCATCCTGAAATGCTAAAGATGGAAAATGTAAAAGAGAGGTGCTGGGACTCTATACCTAGATACAAAACCATCTACAACACACTCAGACAGCAAGATGGAAAAATCGATATAAGATCTGCCCAGAAAATCTTATCTAACCACAGTGGATACGTGTGTTCTCACCAAAAAAGTATTCAACTTGGCACGCTCTGGTCAATTATCACTAACCCAAAGAACCTTCAAATATTTAGGGCGGAAGGACACCCATGCAGGGCAAAGTACAGACAGGATGTGCGACTTGATAAAGCCATGCGAAAGCATCAAGGTTCTTAAAGCTTTAAGAAAATGTGTATTTATCTTGATTAGAGGTGATAGATATGGTATCAAAGGTTGCCATAGTTGAGTTGAATAAAGATGTTCAAGAAACTTTTAAGCAGGTGCTCAAACTTATAGGAGGAATAGATGACTTGAACACAAAAAAGAGGCACGCTATTATCAAGCCTGGAATTTTTAACCATAAAAAGAAGAATCATCCCACAGTCAGTGTAGTCAGTGCAATCATTAACAGCTTCAATAAGGCTCCACAGATTTTCATAGCAGAGTCAGACAACTACAAGGGAATTGGCTCAGAACGACTTCAAATCTATAAAAAGCTCTTCACTGAACGAGTTATACCCTTCAACCTCTCAGAGGATGTGAATACTAAAGAAGTCAATATTGCTGGTGAAATAATGGGCTTTTCTCATATCCTCTTCAAATCCAACGTCTTCGTAAGCACCCACGCATTACGCAAGTACGATAAGGGGACTATTCTAAAGAACCTTTTAGGTTTGATTCTGGAAAGAAAGAAAGTAAGATTTCACAAGAAGCTGGTGCCAGTCCTCCTTGATATCTATGAGGCAATTGGTGGGATAGATCTTGCTGTTTTGGATGCCACTTACACCTATGTAGGTCGCAAAGGAATAAAGACAAACTTTCTCTTGGTTGGTAGGGATGCAATTGCCGTCGAGGCCGTTGGAGCTACCTTAGTTGGTTTAAATCCTGAGAAAATGCCAGTAATCCACGAAGCCACGAACAGAGGTCTTGGTGAAGGGAATGTTAAAAGAATTGAGGTTTTGGGAAACTCTATTGAAAGCCTCAAAGAAAAATTTCATCAGTTGAAGTGATGTCTCATGTTTCACCCCCGAGTTAAAGGCACATATTATGATATGGGTTATCGATGTTGAAGAAAGCTTCAAAACTCTTTCAGATGTACACTTCAGTATAACTCTCACAGTATCCATATGTTGATGAGCCACAAAATCCTCCTAGGTGGATATCTTTTTGAAGTTACTTCATCCCTAGTTACTTTAAATATTGAAAATTTTCCTCCTTCCTTTTTATGATAATAAAGAGTTTTTTCATCACCAGTGATTGTTGGCACTTCAACAAATACTTCTTCATTTTCTACAACAGCATCGATAATCACTGGCACACCAAATGGTTCAGAAATATTATTCCTTGTAGCTCTATAAATCTTCGGCTTAATTATATTTTTAGGAATATATTGTGAATTATCAGTTACTATGAATTCTCCATTTACCTTATTGGCAACCCATATCTCCCTTAAATCTGTAACAAAGTAAAGGGTTTCCCCATCAGGACTGACCTCTGATCCCATAACGTGTTCTCCTTTGTCATTGATATTCCCAGAAACTAATTTTATGTTTGATACCTCACCGTCCTTGAAGATGCCTGAATATATCTTAGCTGAACCACTTCTATTAGAAACAAAATAAAAGGTATTTTCATTATCCATGACTGTAACTGCCTCTAAGCTTTCTGTATTAACTCCTTTTACTTCTCCCATAAATTTAAACACACCTTCATCTATCTTTTTTGCATAATATAAATCTGTATTTGTGTCCTTTTGTATCCATTATTAAAGAAAAGATACTGTCCGTCTCTGGAAATAAAAGGCTCTAAAGCATCTCCATCATAGCCTATAATTTCTACTTTTTGAGGATTTTTGAATTTACCCCATTTTTGGAAGAGTGGTAGAATACCACTGTCCTGTTCCACTTCCACAAACACTGGTATCTCTGTTATCAAAATATCGTTGGCAGACATTATTTCTACCTTTGATTCAGTTTAGCCCTGCTCTGTGATTATGTAGATTACTCCTACATTTTGACTGCCAAGGAATGAAGAAAATCCTTTCAGTTTGTCGATGATCAGCTTGTAGGTATGGTAAACAGGACGCACAGTCAGAAATTGCAAAGCAATTTCTGAAAACATCCTTATGGGTAAAATACTTTCATTCTCAACCTCAATATTCTACTAATCCTCTAAAACTCCTATTGAAACCTTTCCCTCAATCTAAGGCTCTTCTTCCTCTTCCTTCTTTCCTTTCAGAATATCTCTTATGTCAGGCAAGTCCTTTTTGTCCATCTCATCCTCTGGTTTTCTTCTCAGGACCTTTCTCTCGTCCAAGAGTTCAAGTTCTGAGATGTTGTCCTTTTCCTCTTCCTTTCTCTCTTTCTTCTTTCGTTCCTTTATCAACTCTTGGGGAGTTGGGATGTAATCCTTCTTTATCTCTCTCTCCTTTTCAAGCATCTCCTTTAAACTTGGAGGTTTTTTCTCCTCCATGCTTCTCTCTAAGGCACTTAGTTCCTCCTCAGGCTTTTCCGCAGCTTCAGGCAACTCCTCAAAGAAAATCTCCTCTGGTTTTTCCCTCTCTTTTTTGACACCGAGTTTTTCAAGGAGAGAGACCTCCTCCTTTGGTATTCCCTTAATCTCTTCTGGAGGAATCCTCTCTTCTGCAACAGGTCTCTTTGGCAGTCCCTCTTCCTCCTCTTCTCCTCCAAGGAGCTCTCTGACTCTATCTCTCATAGATTTTTCTTCCTCTGGAGGTTTTCTCACGTATGGGAGTTCTTCAACACCATACTCCTCAAACTCCTCTTCTCTTCTCCTCCTCTCAAGGTATAGGATAACCACAGCGAAAGTAACTATTGCAAGGACCATCAACAAGAAAATCAAGAGATAGCCTCTAATGAATCGATAAATTGGAGTGATCTCTTCTACTATCTCTTCCTCTAGAGGCTTTTCCTCTACCTCCTCTGGAGGCTTCACTGGTTCTTTCACCAGGAGAGTCACCTCATCAGATTCAGATTGATATTCATCTCCATAGACGTCTTCAAAGCTTGCAAGGATTGCAGGGAGGGTAAAAGTTCCCCCTCTTTCAGTTTTAAGAGTGTAGGTGAAGTTCACACTTTCAGAGGGTCCAAGTTCCTCTATGTACCAACTAGTCTCCCCCTCCACCAGAATTAACCCGTCTGGAATAGAGTCTTTAACAGAGATTTTCTTTGCCTTCTCATCGTAAATATTTTTGATGTGAACTCTTACCACTATAATGTCCTCCACCTCCACTTCTTCAGAATCTATGGTTTTTGAAACCAAAACTCCCTTCACAGTGAGCTTGTACTGGTCCTCAAATTCTTTCACAGAGTAGGAGGTGTAGGAGGTCTTCCACTTGTCCTCATAGCTGGCTTTTGCAGGGTCTAGACCAAACTCTCCCACCTTCTTACACATAACTTGGTAAACGATCTCCACAGACTCTCCTTGCAAGAGCTCCCCACTCCAAGTGTTCGTGCCAGAGATTATCTCAAAGCCTTGAGGAATTGGATCCTCCAGGCTAACGATGGCGGGAGTATCCCCATTGTTTGTTGCAGAAATTTCAAAGGTAACCGTGTACCCAATCTTTACCTCGTTTCTCGATAATCTCTTAACCATATCGATTCTGGGCTTCACAGCCCTTATGGTGAGGCTCAGTTCACTCTCAATCTCATACTCTCTCTTGTAATCGTCAGTATACATTCCGGAAAATGTAAACAGTAGGGTTTTATCCTGAGAGAAATTTGGAGAAAGGAAGGTTGGTTTTAGGACATAGGTTTCTCCTGAGGGTATCTCATCGATGGTGAAAATCAAGTTTTCATTCTCCTTTACAGGTTGAATACTCGCATCTAAGAATTTGGTTCCTTTCGGAACTGGTAGCGTGAGTTTTAAATTCTTGGCTGTTATTCCTCCAGTGTTTTGGAGTTTTAGGATCAGGGTGATGTTTTCTCCGCTGGCTACGACCTCTCTCTCTGCATCGATGGAAGGAGAAAGATTTGGGATGAGAGTTTCTGTTACCTGAATTACGATGTCTGTGACCCTCTCCTCAGGCTTGCCTTCTTCAGTGGGCAGTATGTGCCTCGAAAGGATCTCTTCCTTCACTCCTTCATGAGGATAGACTAACCTTGTGGCTTTGAGGGTATAGGTACCAGCCTGTTGAGATGCCTTAAGAGAGTACTTTATCAAAATGTACTTTGAAGCCTCCAGCTTTGAGATGTGGTACTTTAAAACTCCATTCTCTTCAAGTAGTCCCTCTGTAAAGAGCTCTTTAACCTCAAAGCCCGGAGGCACCAACTCTATGACATCAAGGTTCCCCACAGCTGTATCGGAATTGTTTTTAACTTTTATCACCACAACCAACTCCCCACCCTTTTCTATGTTGTAAATCTTATCTGTCTTGTTATAACCTCCATCCAAGTCTAAGTCCTTTAATATTTCAATGCCATCATTCTCTTTTACCACTATCTGGAACAGAGAGGATGTAACCAAATAGGGCTGGTTTCTCAAATCCTTGTAGGTGGCTTTTCCCTTGAATTGGTAGGTTCCTACCTGTTTTGCTCTCAGCTTGTACGTAACCCTAACCACCTCAGAAGGTTTTAGGGTTCCCCACCACTCAGCTGAACCTGAGGAAATCTCAAGCCCTGGAGGGATCACATCTATATAATGGACGTTGAAAAGCTCATAGTCTGAGGGATTCCTTAGAAAGATGGAAACCATCCTCTCGTCTCCCACCCTCATTGAAACTGTGTCTGTTCTCTTGGGGGAGTACTCTGTTCCCTCTGGAGGGAAGAAGATGTTGTTGTTCTCTGGGAATCTCTGACCCATGACCTCCGTCCCAGTGATTCTTCTCAAGATCTCAAGATCTCCTCTTCTCTGAGCCTTGACGTTCAAGAATATGGTTTTGAAGGCTTCGTGTTGTTCTCCATACTCATTGAGGTACCAAACCCTCACTGTGATTGGGATTGTAGTCTCATGGGTTACAGAGGGAGCTTTCGCCAAAAAGGTTAGAAATGCAATCTCACCATCCGGGAAAAGTATGGGCTGATAATCACGTAAAAGGTATGGGTTTATGTTGTTTGAGCCCAAAACCTGTAGTGGTGGTGCCATCATGAGATTCTCTGCAGGTTCTATGTCCTTGTCATAGATCCAGGTTATGTCCTCTGGAGAAAGGTTAGGGGAGTCAATCTTGTAGGTGAAATCATAGGCTGTTCCTGTCCCTTTATTTTGTATCAAGGCATAGATTAGAAATTCATCTCCTGCGTAGAGTTCTGTGAGCTCCTCTGTTTCACAACACAGATTCTCATAGGTTATATCTATGCTTATATCTGCTAAAACCTTCTTCCAAAAGAGGTAATCTGAAATCTTGGTATCATCTGCAAAGTGAACGTACTCTGCTATGAACTCATCCCAAAATATCAGTTTCTCAAAGATTCTGAGTACCGTTGTTTCAATCTTTGAGCCATCTCTGTGAACCTGGATGAATTCTGCATCATTGGTCTCCTTGAAGACATCTGTTGGTACAATTGAGTAGTCA
This sequence comes from Candidatus Methanofastidiosia archaeon, assembly GCA_046760205.1. Lineage (GTDB taxonomy): Archaea > Methanobacteriota_B > Thermococci > Methanofastidiosales > SZ-28-30 > JBHIDS01. The sequence continues at coordinate 1,339 of JBHIDS010000028.1, read as the reverse complement.
ATCAAAGGCTTTCCAGAGCCTATTCCTCCCATCAAAACCTTGGATGGTAGATCATTTATCTGTTCAAACTTTGGGTACTCGTAAACCCTGATAAAGTACTGGTTTATCTTGATATCCTCAAGAGCTTCAACAACTATGCTGAAGCGTAGCGTTCCACTAGTTCCATCTGCAAGATACCCTATGTCCCAAAGTATGGTGTCATCTGCTCCATCTCCATCTGTGTCATAGGTTACTGGCATGATGGGAAGACCAGTGTTTGGATGTGTTGCTGGGGGGACCCCTGAAATTGAGGTACCATCCGGAATCCTGTCTGTTATCACCACATTATAGGCATCAGCATAAGGTCCTGAGCCTGAGTTAGAGTAATTTATGGTGTATAATATAGGCTCTCCCAAGCTGGCAGCACTTGGTGAGCTCTTTGAAAGATCCATTGCCACACAGGCTGAGGTAGGGTCAAAGTCTTGCGCAGGAATTCCTGAAAGGACGTTGCTCCAGACTCGGTTTGAGTATTCGGTGTCAAATGGGTTAGAGTATGAATCTCCTCCAATTATTACTATATCGCTGACATTATAATTTACTAGAGCATCATTGCTTATTGTACCAGTTGTGGCAGAATCAACAGTAACATCATAATATATTTGATATACAGTTGTATCTGGTGCAATCCATGAGCCAGTTGGATGTTGCCAAGTAATTGTCGTTACAGCTGACAAAGTTGTTGGCTCTGATGTTTGCCATGTAGCACCATCATCTGTTGACCACCAAATATCCTCACCATTTGGTCCTGGATCAGTTGGAGAAACCACTACATTATTTGCATATGTAACACCATCAGGAATTTCATCAATAATAAAGCTTATATTGGGGGACGTTGGATCACCTGTGGGAAGTAAAGCATTGTGTGTTTTCGATATCAAAGCATAATCTATAAAATATGTGAGAGTATCTCCTTGGTAGGCATTTGGAGAAACAGCGGGATTGGTAAAATTTCTTACATACTTTCTGATTGCTATTGTACCAATATTTGTGGTTATGGGTATGGCTGTCAAATTTTGCTGAATTCCTCTTTCAATGTAGGTTACAGTAGCATCATCATTTGTTATTGTTTCAGACAAATCTAAATCTGTTATTATATCATCATTTACATCAACAATGTAGGTTGCTGTGTAAGTTGTAAGGGGGAGAAGATCTCCAGGAGGAGGAAGTGTCCATGTGATTGTGTCTGCTACGGGATCGTAGATGCATGGAACCAGAGGGGGAGGTGGTGGAGGAGGAGTTAGAGGAGTTAGAGGAGTACATGTTACAAAAGATGTATTTGGTGGAATATCATCGACAAGAT
>JBHIDS010000027.1:0-15969 GCA_046760205.1 Candidatus Methanofastidiosia archaeon | reverse complement strand
TAGAGTTGTAATTTTCAACCCATATTTTTGCTTCATTGTTACCTTTGCAATTGATAATATGACCATATTGAGTTGTTTGCCCTGAAATAGAGAATTTATCTTTTTAATATCAGTTGAGGGGATTTCGCATATCATTTTTTTCTCTGTATTCTTTCAATCATGTGCCATTTCGTCCAACTCATTTATATCAGAACTTAATTTCGTATACATTCCTATTCTGATAGTAAATATGAACTTTTCTATATTCATTCCTGTCATCCTTCACATGATCTGTATGAAAACATTTAATAAAAATCTTTTGGTAAATTGGAGTTGGCACTAAACCACAATTCTATCTCTAATTTGCATGTATTACAATCTGATGTAAAAGTAATCCAGAAAATGTTCTGATTGAAGCCATATTTGGAAAAAATAAAAATAAAAAAAATTACTTATTACTTGTTAGGCAAATCGTTCAGAACCTGCTTCATACTCTGCCGGTACTTCCTGAAAGCAGCCCGCCCTTCTTTGGTGAGACTGAGCATCGTATGGGGTTTTTTGCCAAGGAACTCCTTTTCGATCTTGACGTACCCAGCAGCCTCGAGTTTGCTCAGGTGTGAGGACAGGTTGCCGGAAGTTAGCCCGGTCTGGCGTTGCAGAAAAAGAAAGTCAGCACTTTCCACCACGTGCAGGTATGCCATTATCATGAACCTAGTTGGCTCATGGATTGTCCTGTTGATATCTGTCACTGACCTCAGTTCCTTGGTTTTGTTTTTAGTTGACATCGGATGCTTCCTCCACTGGTATAGGGTAATCGCGCAGGAGCCGGATCAACAAGATCAGTCCGATGAGCAGAGTGATGCTACCTGAAACAGAGAATGCTATTGGACCGATAGGACTGCCATACAATTCCCATAAAACCGCACCTGCTGCGAAAAACAAGCCGTAAACATACAGGCGTTCAAAATCCATATGGTATGCCATCAGGCTGAAGACCAAGGGAAATCCCACTGCTTGGATGATAGTTTGTATTTCTTTTGTTCCCATGTCACGTCCTGATAGGACGAGCAATAGTACAACGAATGTCGCGAAGACTGAAATGATAACCACTGCTTTCAGCTTCTTTAGCTTACCTTTTCTCTCTGAGCCAAACTTGACATAGCCTATGCGTGGAATGGTGATGAATTTTTTGCCGAGTGGTATTATCAGTATGGCTGGCAGCATCATTAGGGTGAACCAGACATTATCAGTGAGTCCGCGTATTCCCCCCAATAGCATCATCATGCCCAAAAAGATGTCCCATAGACCATCTTGGAAATAAGATTTCCATGTCTTTCTTTCAAGTTCCTTCAGATTCATATTTTGTACCATTTTTTATCACCTCTGATTACCATATTGTATTTACTCTTTATAAAGCTTTGCATTGCAAAGTAGTTTGTAATAAAAAGAAACGAGCAAAATTTACTCAATCTTTAGAATTATGGAGGTAGAAACCCCTTCTTCCAAGTTCCAAACTTATAAGAATTAGAAATCTTGGATGGTCATTCATTAATTTTCTTGATTCTTATCCCCAAAACCTTTTTAAAACCCCATATCTATTTGTTGAGATGAGGAAAGAGAATGTGAGATACCTTTTTGAACCAGAATCTGTGGCTATAATAGGAGCCTCTGCCAAACCAGGAAAAATTGGAAATTCTCTCTTGAAAAATCTCAAAGATTATGGTTTTAAGGGAAAAATCTATCCTGTAAATCTTAAAGAAAAAGAGATTCTTGGAGTTAAAACGTACAAATCCATCTTGGAGGTTCCCTCAAAGGTAGACCTTGCCATAATTGCAATCCCTGCAAAATACGTTCATATGGTTTTGGAGGAGTGTGGGAGAGCGGGAGTAAAGGCTGTCATCGTCGTATCTTCAGGCTTTGGAGAGATAGGAAACAAGAGAGAGGAAAAAGAATTGGCTAAGGTTGTTAAAAGGTATGATATGGTGATGCTTGGGCCAAACATCTTTGGTATCATCTATACACCTCACAATCTCAACGCCTCCTTTGGACCTTTAGAAATACTCAAGGGAAGGATAGCCTTTGCCACACAAAGTGGAGCCTTAGGTGTGGCTCTCATGGGAAAAACCATAGAGAAGAGGATAGGAATGTCTGCCATAGTAGGCCTCGGAAACAAGGCAGACCTCACCGATACAGACATCTTAGAGTTTCTCTCTCAAGACGAAAACACCAAGGTTATTATCTTCTACATAGAGGCTCTAAAGGATGGGAGAGCTTTCCTCTCTCAAGTTTCGAGGGTGGTTCAAAAAAAACCTGTTATAGTGCTGAAGGCCGGGAGAACGGAAAAGGGTGCAACTGCTGCAGCCTCTCACACTGGATCTTTGGCGGGAGATGATTCCATCTATTCTGCAGCCTTCAAACAACATGGAGTTTTACGTGCCCTCTCCTACCAGCAAGCCTTTGATTGGGCAGGAGCTCTTGCAACGCAAAAACTTCCTGAGGGGGAGAACGTTGTGATAATAACCAACGGAGGAGGTGTTGGAGTGATGGCCGCAGATTCCTCAGAGGATTATGGGTTGAAACTCTTGAACGACTACCCTCTTTTAGATGAAACCTTCAAGCCCTACATCCCACCTTTTGGGAGTGCCAGAAATCCCATAGACATCACTGGGCAAGCAACAGATGAAACCCTCATCACAACTCTGAAAGCCGCTTTAGAGAGAAGAGAGATCCATGCACTGGTGGTAATTTACACCGAATCTGCCACATCAGACTTTAAAAAGCTCTCAAAAGAGATAATAGAGCTTTCGAAAAAGACTCACGAAAAACCTGTAATCTTCTGTTTCGTTGGCTCTGAGAAGTGTCAGCTTGCCATCGATTTACTCAACGAGGCTGGGCTTGCAGCCTACTCTGAGCCAGAGAGAGCAATCTCTGCCCTCTCGATTCTCTTTGAGCACAAGAGATTTTTGGAAAGAGAAAAAACCTCTGAGGATTTTGAGTTGAAAATTGATTTTGAAAACATCAAAAGAATTATAAAGAGAGTGAGAGATGATTCAAGGTTGCAGCTTTTAGAGAACGAGTCCAAGGAAATTCTGCGAATGGCAGGTTTTGAGGTTCCAAAGTTCGAGGTTGGGAGGAGTATCAGAGAGTGTAGGAAGCTTGCATCTGAAATCGGGTTTCCAGTTGTGATGAAGATAGTTTCAGAGGACATATTGCACAAGAGCGACGTTGGAGGTGTAAAGATTGGAATTGATTCTCTATCTGATGTAGAAAAGGCTTACAAGGAGATAGTAAGGGGGGTGAAGGGAAAGTACCCAGATGCAAAAATCAGAGGGATAATGGTTTGTGAGATGGTTTCTGAAGGGTTGGAGATTATATTAGGTCTTTCGAGAGATCCTACCTTTGGACCTGTTCTAATGTTTGGGCTTGGAGGGATATACGTTGAGATTTTAGGAGATGTGACTTTCAGAATCGCTCCCCTCTCTCTAAAAGATGCAAAAGAGATGGTGCACGAGATAAAGACCTCACCCTTACTCTATGGTGCAAGGGGTCAAAAGAGAGCAGATATTGAAAAGCTTACAGAGAATATATATAGGCTTTCAAAGTTGGTTTTGAATTTAGAGGACTTGGTAGAGATGGATATAAATCCTCTGATGGTTTTGGAGAAGGGAAAGGGGTGCAAAGTTGTAGATACGAGAATGACTTTGAAGCCAACCTGAAAGTTTTTATAGTTTAAAAATTTAAAAGAATAGGTGATAGAAGTGTTAACTGAATCGAAAGAGTTTTGGGAAGATAAGAACTGGGCGTATGAAAATTACTCCGAGTTAGTTAAGAGATTTTCTGATCAATGGATTGCCATAGTTGATAAGAAAGTGATATGTGCAGACCCTGACCTGGAAAAAGTTGAAAAAAAGGCAAGAGAAAAAACCAGTAAGAAGCATATTCCAATAATATTTATAGAGAGTGGAATGAATGTCTACTAAGGTAAAACTCTTTTTTGCAAGGTTTGAAGACCCAAAGATACAGAAGAAAATTGATATATTGACTGACTATGAATTGAGAGGATTGATTTCCAAGAAAGAGTGCTTTTTACCTGTTTTAGTTGGGAGAGTTGGATGCCTATTGATTGATGAATTTGGAAATAAGACAAAAAGACTCAACATTTTAGCATATCTACCATTCACAAGTGAGATTCCATTAATTCTTGGGTTTAAAACAGTTCTTGAAAAGTTTGAGTTGTATGTGAACTACGCAAAAGATGAGGCTTGGATTGAGGAGATGAAATGAAATCCCTACTCATAACCTCCACTGGAGTGAATGCAGGAAAGACTACCCTAGCCTTAGGCATAGGATTGAACTTCAAGGGAAAAGTGGGGTATTTAAAGCCTTTGGGAGATAGAATTAGAAACAAGCTGGACGAGGACGCCATTCTCTTCAAAGAGGTTTTTGGCTTATCTGAAGACGCTTTAAAGTTGACGGTGGAGAACAACTACTTTGGGATCCTAAAAGACCTAAAAGATGTTGATATTGGAGAAAAACTCAAAGTGAGGTACGATGAAATTTCAAAAGGAAAGGATTTCATGATTTTGGAAAGCCCTCAAAACATCTCCTATGGTGCTTATGCAAAGGTCTCTGCTCCAGAGATCTCTATAAAGCTTAGGTTAAAAGCCCTAATAGTAGCAGAGGGAGACTCAAAATACATTCAAGACAAGCTCTCCATTGCAAAGGGGTACTTTGATGTAATGGGAGCAGAACTTGCTGGGTGCATCATAAACAAATCCAAAAAGAGTTTGAGAGATGAAATTGAGGACTGCATTAAAGTTTTTGGAGAGATTCCAGAAGAGAAACTCCTGAAAATCATAAGGGTAAAAGAGATTGCAGAGCACTTGGATGCAAAGATTTTGGCAGGAGAGGGGGGAGTTGGAAATTTGGTGGAGCACATTCTCGTTGGTGCCATGACCTTTGACTCTGCAATCAAGATGCTTGAAAAGCTAAGGTATGAGAACAACGCTATCATCACAGGAGGAGATAGAACAGATCTTCAGCTTGCAGGATTTGAGAGCAATGCCTCTTGCCTAATTCTAACTGAAAACATCTTTCCAAATCCATCAGTCTTGAGAAAGGCTGATGAGAGGAAAATTCCCGTTCTCTTAGTTCCTTACGACACAGTTTCTGCCATCAAAGAGACTGAAAGGGTTATATCAAAGATTAGAGCAGAAGACAAACAAAAACTCAAAAAGATCAAAGAGCTAACCTTGCGGCATGTCAACCTTGAAACACTTCTGGAGGATTTGACATGAAATGGTGGTACCTTGAGTTACAAGATATTCTTGGTGGACGACGAGAAAGATATCCTTGAGTTCTACAAAGAGCTGTTCTCTGAAACTCTCTTCGAAGTGGTGGGAAGTGCCTTAGACGGGCTTTCTGCTATTGAGACCTTTAAAAAGATGAAGATTAAACCAGATATTGTGATAATGGACTACAAAATGCCTAAAATGGATGGGTTGGAGGCAACGAAAGAGCTTTTTAAGATAGATTCCAGGATAAAGATAATATTCGTTACTGCAGATTTAGAGATCAAGCTCAAAGCCCTAGACCTCGGAGCTGAGGGTTTTCTCGAGAAACCTTTTGAGAGAAAGGCTTTGATGAATATCTTGGATAGGGTTTTAGAGCCTTTGAAGATACCTGAGGAAATGTTGATTGAAGATGTGGAGTACCCACTGGAAAAGGGGAAGATCTATCTCCTTGTTGATCAAAAGTTCAAGAATGTCCTGGATTTCTTCTCAAAACTTCTCTCCAAGAAAAAGTTGGTAATCACAAGGAGAGCACCAAACTTTGTAAAATCTCAATTAAAGGAGGCTCCCGTAATTTGGCTTACTCAGATAGAGGGAATAGAGGATTCAATAGATCCCTCCAATCTCTCAAAACTTGTAAACACCCTCGCCTCCTTCATAGGAAATAACCAGAACTCAGTGATTCTTTTAGATGGATTTGAATACATTATGACTCATAACGGATTTTTGAGAACTCTGAGGTATTTGAATTTGTTAAACGATGTTGTGATGACCTCCAAGGCAAGAATTTTCATACTCATAGCTTCTCAAAGCTTTGAGGAGAGGGAGTTGAGTATCCTCAAGAGAGAAACCAAAGTTTTGAGAAAGCTGAAAGCTTAACCCAAAAGATATTTATAAATCTTTTGACAATCCTTAATATGAGAGTCTATGTCACCTTCTGCAGTGAGAAAAAGTTTCCTGTAAGATATGAGATTCCAAAGTTTCTCTACGATTCAAGAAGAATAAAGGCTTTTGTCAAGAGATGTGAGGCATCTGGTGCAAGATTTGCAATCCTTTCTGGAAAGTATGGAGTGGTATGGGATGAAGAGAGGGTAGAAAACTACAATCGTTGGCTTGGAGATGTGGATGAGAAAGAGTACAAGAAATTGATCTTGAAAGTCGAAGAAAAACTCAAAGGATATGAGGTCTTCTTCTATGAGCCCAATCCTCACAGAGCAAAAAAGTATAGAAAGCTCTTAGAGGATGCCAAGATAAAATTTGAAAGCTTTAACAAGGTAGATTTCATCCTTAAAAATGAGAGAAAAAACCACCAAGCTTTTTAAGAACCTATATCTTAGAGATGTGATGAATCTTTCAGGTTACGAGAAAAACATAAAATACTTCTATCTCTACAAAACATTACTCAACTTTTCACTTTGGATGCCAATATGGGTTTTATTCCTCCTTCAAAAAGGTCTCTCCTACACCCAGATAACTTTAATGGACATAGCCTTCTTTGCCACAATAGCTCTGGCAGAAATTCCAACAGGCGCTGTGGCAGACCTCTTTGGGAGAAAGAGAAGCATTCTCTTTGGAGTTCTGCTTCGCTCCTTTGCAATCTTTGTTTTTGGGATTTCAAAGACCTATCCCCTGATACTGGTATCCTACTTTCTCTGGGCAATTTCAATTACCTTAGAGAGTGGGGCAGACTCTGCATTCTTGTACGATACTCTAAAGGTTTTGGGAAGAGAAGGAGAATTCAAGAGAATAATGGGGAAATCAGTTTCTTTGGTTCTCCTATCTCTTGGAGTAGCCTCTGTTCTTGGAGGTTTTCTTGGGGAGTTCGATCTGAGAATTCCAATCTTTCTTGCATCTGCAATAGGCTTTCTCTCAAGCTTTGCAGTTCTCAGATTCAAGGAACCTATGGGAGAGAGAAGAAAAATGGATTATTTAAGGCATATAAGAGAGAGCGTGAGGTTCATTTCAGAAAAATCCCAAATCAAGAAACTCATGCTCTTTTATGTGATGCTTTTGGTGGGAGTTTCCATAGCAAAGGTTTTTGCCCAGCCCACTTTGAGAGAGATAGGAATCTCTGTGAGCTTTATTGGAATCTCGTATCTCTTCTTCACATTTACCTCTGCCTTTGGTTCAAACTACTCCTACAAGATAGAGCCCATACTTGGACGTAGAGTATCTCTTCTCTCACTGCCCATAATCTCAATCCTTGCAATCTTTGCAATCTTCACCTTTCAAAAGGAATTGGTTCTCACTTCATATCTTTTATTGTATCTTATAAGTGGCTTTGCACAGCCTGTAATAGAGGACTATCTCAACGTTTTGATTTCCTCAAAGAGGAGAGCCACCATTCTATCTATAATGGGAATGCTCTTCTCAATTCTCATCACTCCGACAGAGATAGGTTTTGGTATTCTTGCAGATTCTCTTGGGTTACAAAAGAGCTTTTTTATCTTGGGAGTTGGATTTGCCCTATCCATGAGCTCAATATTGGTCTTTCAAAGAAGAAAGGATAAACTTATATCCTCTGATTAGAAGCCTATATATGAGAATAGTAAAGATAAGAGCAAGAATGATTTTAGACTCTAGGGGAAACCCAACAGTTGAGGTGGATTGCTTCACAAAGAAAGGTTTTGGAAGAGCCCAAGTACCCTCTGGAGCTTCCACTGGCGAGAGGGAGGCTTTGGAGCTTAGAGACGGTGGAAATGCATTTGGAGGATTGGGAGTTCTGAGAGCCATGAGAAACGTCAACCATGAGCTATCAAAAATAGTCTGTGGAATGAATGTTTTCAACCAGAGGGAGATTGACCTTGCGATGATCGAGGCAGATTCAACAGAGAACAAGAGTAGGTTAGGAGCAAATGCAATTCTTGGAGTATCCCTTGCCGTTGCAAGATGCGCTGCAAAGTCCCTTGGGTTGCCCCTCTATCGCTATCTGAACGAGAAATCCTACTTACTTCCAGTTCCCATGATGAACGTCATCAATGGAGGTGCCCATGCCTCAAATGAGCTTGAGTTTCAGGAGTTCATGATTCTTCCTTTGAAGAAGAGTTTTAGAGAATCCTTGCGAGTAGGGGTTGAGACCTACCATGAGCTTGGAGAAATAATATCTGAAAAGTATGGAAAGGCTTCCACAAATCTTGGGGACGAGGGAGGGTATGCTCCTCAAATGAGAGATGAGAGAGAAGCTCTAGATACCATTTCAAAGGCTGTGGAGAGTTTGGGATATGAGGATGTAATAAGGTTTGCCCTAGATGTTGCTCCTTCACACTTTTACGATGAGAAAAAAGGCGTTTATAAACTCAAAGACAAAGATTTTTCAAGAGAAGAACTCATAGAGCTTTATGAGAATTTGATTGAAACCTATAGAATAGTCTCCATAGAGGATCCAATGTTTGAAAGAGATTTTCTTGGATTCAAGGCTATCACAGAGACTTTAGGTGACAAAATCCAGATAGTGGGAGATGATGTCTTTGTCTCAAATCCAAATATCTTTAAAGAGGGAATAGAGAATAAGATCTGTAACGCTCTCCTTTTGAAGGTGAATCAGATAGGCACCCTCACCGAGGCTTTGGATGCAGCTGAGCTTGCCTTTGAGAATGATTATAAAGTTGTGGTTTCCCATCGGTCTGGGGAGACTGAAGATTCTTTCATAGCTGATCTTTCTGTCGCATTAAGCTGTGGACAGATAAAGGCTGGAGCTCCTGCAAGGGGAGAGAGATGTGCAAAGTACAACCAGCTTTTGAGAATTGAGGAAGAGCTTGAAGGAGGGAGATATCCCTTTGAGTTGTATTGAGGGGATTTGGAACTAAACCATAATCCCCTTCCTTATGATCAATATCATCGAAAACCAGGAGTTTTTGGGACAGCCAGAATTTGCAAAGCAATTTCTGTGTTTTTTCGAAAATATCGATCAAAAAATAGACTCCAACTTGCATTTTTCTTGAACATAGATTTAGTTGGTCTATGTAAAATGCTTGAAGTTCTATCCCCCCAAATGTATGTAGAGTTTTAAAGCTTTTTCCTGTAGACCATCCCTCTCCTAACTTCCCTAAAACCACAGCCCTCATACAAGTTCTTTGCCTTTGGATTTTCTGCATCAACTCCTAATTCAACGATCTTCATCTTCTTTTTTTGTAAGTACTTCACCCCTGTTAAGAGTAAGGCTTTTCCAATTCCCTTTCTTCTGTAATCTGTGTGAACTCCCAACACCCCAACGATTCCTATTTTTTGGAGTTTAGATAAAACATTGACCTCTTCTATAAAATTTACACAAAGACCAATAATCTTATCTCTATGGATTGCAAGAAAAATTCCCTTCGGGTCAAAGATCTTTTCTTTTTTCCAATTTTCTATGTCCTCCAAAGTTACATCGGTGTGTCCCCAGTGTTCTGCAAAGGAGTTGTTGTAAATATCTAAAAGATTCTGTTCATCCTCTCCCAAAACAAAATTTCTAACTTCAATTCCCTCTGGAAATCTTATCTCACCTATTTTTGGGTTCTCAATCCTCATATCCCAAAAATATCTCACAATCTCAAAACCAAACTTTTCCAAAAATCTTTGGCTTTGTCCTAATTCTCCATGCACCCAGGTATCTATAAATTTAAACTTTCTCTTTCTGGATAATTCCAGTGCAAAATTCATCAACTGAGTACCAAACCCTTTTCTTTGATGTTCTGGATGTACTGCACCACTTAAATTCCCTCTTCCAATCCTTCTTTCAGACTTCCTTGATGTAATGCCAAAGTATCCCAATATTCCTCCATTTTCTGCAACATAGTAATCTCTTTCAAGTGAAATATCTGGATGGCTCATCCAATTCATGAATCTCTCAATACTTTTGGGAGTAAAACCTGATACAGTTCTGTAGACTGTGTTATGGATTTCAATTATTCTTCTAACATCCTTCTCCTTTGCATTTCTGATTATCATAAAAAACAAGTTTATCAAGGGTTTTTAAAGCTTTCTAAAAAATATAGAGCACAGAAATTATTTCGCCGAGATCTAACTCTTGGCATGACTAAACTTACCAACAAAAAGATCAAGTATATCATTAATCAAGTCACAAAACATATCTGATAAAGGAAGAAAAAGAGATAACAGATGAAGTATGGAATGAAACAAAAAGAGGAGCAAGACTCCTCTCTCATGAACTGAAAATACAAGGATACAGGATTCCCCACAACAAGATCTTGATCCCTAAATCATTTGTGCATTATGCCCTCGCCAAAATTTTCGCTCTACCCCCGTTCCTTCAAATCGTCTTCATCAGCTCCAGTAGGGATAGCTAAAGAGATTTCTGAATAGAATGAATTATAATATGTGACAAGAGCAAAACTTATTTAAATGATGAATGTTTATTAAGAAAAGATAAAAGGAGGTAAGAAATGAGGACAAAATTAAGGGAAGATGAAAAAAAGATTTATATAGCCAGAAAACATTGGTTTATTTTTGTGATTCCTACATTATTATTACTTTTATTTATTAATGGGACAATTGGAGGTTATATACAATACTTAAGAACGGGAGATAAATATTCACTTATCCCCTTCTTCCTCTCTATCTATATGGTATTTGTTATTATTATTTACCTCATCTATAAGATGTTCGATAGGAGAGTCAATATTTGGTTTGTTACAAATATGAGGGTTATTGATGAATGGGGCGTTCTTAATCGTCATGCAAAGGAAAGCCCACTTGATAAAATACATAATATATCCTATGAACAACCATTGTTTGGAAGAATTTTCGGTTATGGTAATATTCAAATACAAACCGCAGCAGAAATGGGAGCAACAACTCATAAATGTATTTCAAAACCAAAACTTCTATGGTATGCGGTAACTCGAGGTCAAGAAATATTCAAGCAAGCAAAAATGAAGGAACAAGCAGAAAGTTTAGCCCAAGTCATTTCTCATGAATCAAGATTGAAAACAGATATGAGAGAATGTCCATATTGTACAGAGATTATTAAAGTAAAGGCAAAAATTTGTCGTTTTTGCGGAAAGGAATTATGATTATGAGAATATCAAAATAAATCCAAAAAAATAAAAAAAAGATTTAGAAATCAAGCATATATTTATCATATTGCTTTTTTCTCGCTTTCTTTGCAACCTTCAAATTCATCGATGCGGGGGAAGGGATTCGAACCCCTGGACCCCTTCGGGAATGGATCTTGAGTCCATCGCCTTTGACCTGGCTCGGCAACCCCCGCATGTTCACTCCTTTACCTCTGAACCTTCCTTTTTAAATTTTCCCCTTAAAACATGAACCCTTATAAACCTCAAAGCATAGAAATTTCATGTTTGAGAAAATCCTCATAGCCAACAGAGGTGAGATTGCCTGCAGAATAATAAGAGAGTGCAAAAGACTGGGAATTTTAAGCGTTGCGGTTTTTCCAGAGCCTGACAGAGATTCTCTTCATTCGAAGCTTGCAGACGAGAGTCTTTCTTTAGGATCAGATCCCTACGCTTATCTGGACATGGATGTAATCATTAAAGCTGCCACAGAATCTGAAAGCGATGCCATACATCCTGGTTATGGATTTCTTTCTGAAAACCCATCTTTCAGGAGAGCTTGTGATGAGGAAGGGATAGCTTTCATCGGTCCCTCTGAAAAAAACATGAGAGAGATGCGAGATAAGATTAAGGCTCGGGAATTCATGAAGAGGTACCTTCCAGTTGTGCCTGGAACTCAGGCTTTAGAGGATTTGAGCGAGGCAAAAGAAAAGGTAAATGAGATAGGATATCCCATAATTTTAAAGGCAGTTTCTGGTGGGGGGGGAAGAGGACTTAGGGTTGTAAACACAGAAGAGGAGCTCCAAAAGTTTTCAAGTGCTTCAAGAGAGGCAGAAAAAACCTTTAAGGACAAAAGAATTTACATTGAAAAATACTTTAAAAATGCAAGGCACATAGAATTCCAGATTCTTGGGGATGGAAGAAACTTTTTTTGCCTTGGCGAGAGGGAGTGCAGCATTCAGAGGAGACACCAGAAGCTCTTGGAAGAGGCTCCCTCTTTTTTGAGAGAGGAGGTAAGAGAGGAGATATCTAAGAAGATCTTAAGGGCTCTAAAGGCTTTAAAGTACGAGAATGCTGGAACCCTTGAATTTCTCATCGATGAAAATGGATATTATTTCATCGAGATGAACACCAGAATTCAGGTGGAGCATCCAGTCACTGAGATGGTGTGTGGTTTGAATTTGATAGAGCAACAGATAAGAATAGCCTCTTTGAAACCCTTGAACTTGGATTTCAAGATTTTGGGGCATTCCATCGAGTGTAGAATAAATGCCGAGAACCCAAAAACCCTCATTCCTTCCCTTGGAAGGATAGTGGAGTATCGCGAGCCCAAGGTTAGAGTGGACACAGGAGTTTATGAGGGCTATGAAATCACTCCTTACTATGACACCCTCCTATCCAAGGTTGTGGTCTTAGGAAAAGATAGAGAAAAAGCCATATCGAAGATGAAGAAAGCTCTAAAGAGCTATGTGATCTCGGGAATTGAAACCAACATTCCACTTCACTTGAAGATATTGAACGATTATCACTTTTTAACAGGAAAGATTGACACCAGTTTTCTAAAAAGAATCTCTCTCGAAGATAAGAAAGTTTTAAAAATCCAAAGTTCTGAGAATCTATGGAAACTCTCCGAGAGGTTATGAAATGATTAAAATCACAGACACCACCTTTAGAGATGCTCATCAGTCTCACCTTGCAACTCGCCTAAAGACGAAAGACCTTCTTAAAATAGCTGAGAAAATGGATGAAGTAGGTTTTTTTTCTTGTGAGATGTGGGGAGGAGCGACCTTTGATTCTTGTTTGAGATTTTTGAAGGAGAATCCCTGGGATAGGATCAAGCTTTTGAAGCAAAAAATGAGAAAGACTCCTTTTCAGATGTTGCTTCGGGGACAGAACATAGTTGGATACAAGCACTATCCAGACGATGTTTTAGAGTCCTTTATTAAGCAGGCTTCAAAGTGTGGGATAGATATTTTTAGAATCTTCGATGCCCTAAACGATGTAAGGAATATGGAAAGATCCATAGAGTATGTGCTTTCTGAAAAAAAACATGCTCAGGGAGCAATTTGCTACACCATCTCCCCAGTGCACAGTATAAAAAAGTATCTTGAAATGGCTAAAGACCTTGAAAAGTTGGGATGTCAATCTCTCTGCATCAAGGATATGGCAGGACTTCTAGATCCAAATACCAGCTTTAAACTCATCAAGGCTTTGAAGAGAAAGCTTGAAATACCAATTCAACTCCATTCCCACTGTACCAGTGGAATGGCATCAGTTTCCTATCTGAAAGCAGTGGAAGCTGGGGTTGATGTACTGGACACCGCTATTTCTACAATGGCTCTTGGAACCTCTCAGCCCCCAACAGAGACCATAGTTTCCATGTTGGAGGGCACCAAGTTTGATACAGGATTGGACTTAGAGCTTTTGTCAGAGATTGCAGAGTACTTCAGAGAGGTGAGAAAGAGGTACAAAGATTATGAAACAAAACTCATGGGTGTGGATACCAACGTTTTAAAGTTCCAGATTCCTGGAGGAATGTACTCAAACCTTGAGGCACAGCTTAAAGCTCAGAACGCCTTCCATAGGATTCAAGAGGTTCTTGCAGAGGTTCCAAAGGTGAGGAGAGATTTGGGTTATCCTCCCCTGGTTACACCCTCCTCTCAGATCGTTGGAACCCAAGCCACTCTCAACGTGCTCATGGGAGAGAGGTACAAGGCTGTACCTAAGGAGGTGAAGGCTTACGTGAGAGGGCTTTATGGAAGACCTCCAGCCAAAATAGATGAGAAGGTGAGAAAAAAAATAATTGGGGATGAGGATGAGATAGAGTGTAGACCCGCAGACCTATTAGAACCACAACTTGAGAGGCTCAGAGAAAAGCTGAAGACAGAGGATGTTGAAAAGCTCTTGTGCTATGCCCTTTTTCCAGCAGTATCCAAGGTGTTCTTTGAGGAGAAGGGAGGGATTGCAAAGGAGACTCTGGTATCCATAGCTTGTGCACTCTATAAAAGAGAGTCAAAGGTTCCTCCTAGAAAAGAGAAATTGAGAAGTCCTTGGCTTGTGGCTTCCCGGCTGGAGGGGATCGGTTGAAGCTTTTAGTTTCTCTCGATGGGGAGGACTTCTCAGTTGAAGTGGAAGATGATGATGGAAAACTCTCCATCGTGGTTTCAAACAAGCTCTTCAAGATCGACAAAGGGGAAGGTTTTTTGGTGGTGAATGGTGAGAGATTTAAAGGGGAGCTTTTAAGAGAGGAAAATGGATATCTCTTGAGGGTGGAGGGAGAAGAACATCTGGTAAGGTTTCGAGAGGTTCTAGAGAAAAAAGCAAGGGGAGAGGAGGTTATTCTGGAGAAGGGGCTGATCACAGCACCAATGCCTGGAAAGATAGTGGAGGTGAATACCAAGGTGGGGGATAAGGTAAAAAGTGGGGATGTTTTGGGAATTTTGGAGGCGATGAAGATGGAGAACGAGATTACTTCAACAAAGTCTGGCATAGTCAAAAAGTTGAACATGCAAAAAGGAGAGAGTGTCTCTAAGGGAGATGTTTTGGTGGTGGTTGAGTGAAAGCTATGGGCCTGTGGGGATTCGAACCCCAGACAACGAGGTTTCCTCTATTTCCTTTTCTTTTTCCGAATTAATATCCGAAGCCTCGCGCCCTATCCTGGCTAGGCGACAGACCCTTCTTTTTATGTAATTATTCAAAGCTTAAATACTTTTTCACCGAAATGCTTAAAAGATTTTCAAAACACTCATTGTATGGATTTCTCAGATGAGCTCTCTGAACTCAAAGAAGAGATAGAAGCAGAGATTTTAAAATTTATGGACGAGGTCTTTGAGGACATGCAGATAGAGGAGCTCCCGAGAGTTCACTTTAAGATTTTGAAAGACTTTTACTCAGACATCAAAGACCACCTTCTCTTTGGAGGGAAGAGGTTGCGTCCAGCTTGTATGGTAATGGCGTTTTGCGGTTTCAGTGAGAAGAATGATTTGATCTTGAGGGCGAGTCTATCTTGTGAGTTTGTTCACTCTGCCTCTCTGATCCTTGATGATGCCATGGACGAGGATGTTCTAAGACATGGAAGAGAGACCTTTAACGCAATCTATGCCCATAAATTCTTAGAGAGTCTGAACTTTGATATGGAGAAGTACAGAAAAGGGGAGAGCTGGATAAGTAAAGAGAGCCTTCTAGAAATCTCTAACCTTCAGAGATCCATAAGTAGGTACTCTTATGCCCTTTCTTCCTTAGCTTCAAATTTGATGTTTTCCATGTCTGAGAGAGCCCTAACAGAGTCTGGGTTTGAGAAGGGAAAGATTCTCAGAGCTCTTAGACTCCACAGAGAGATGTACAAGATGTTGAATGAGGGACAGCTTCTCGATGTTTTCATGGAGAGCAAGAGTCCAACAGAGAAAGAGTATCTCTCGATGATAGACAAGAAAACTGGACTCCTCTATGCCTATCCTATAAAGATTGGAGGAATGCTTGCAGATTATCCTGACTTTGAAAGGTTAGACAAATATTCTTTTGCAATGGCAAGGGCATTTCAGATCCACGACGATATTTTGGGAAGCTTTGGAAGAGAGGAGGAGACGGGAAAGCCTGCAGACTCAGACATAAGAGGAGGGAAGAGAACGCTTTTGGTGATAGAGGCTTTGGAGAGGGCAAACTCTTCTCAAAAAGAACTGCTAAAGTCC
>JBHIDS010000026.1:0-16514 GCA_046760205.1 Candidatus Methanofastidiosia archaeon | reverse complement strand
ACCTTGCAACAACCTTTGCCTTTGAAAAATTTGGAAGAGAACGAAAGTATGTTTACACAAGAACATCAAATCCGACGAGGTTTGCTTTGGAAAAAAACATTTGTTCTTTGGAGGAGGGATTTGGAGCTTTGGCATTTTCTTCTGGAATGGCTGCAATCTCTTCTGTAATGTTTCTCTTAAAGATGAAAGACCATGTTGTCTCCTCAAACGACATATATGGAGGAACCTACAGATTTTTTGAAAAAATATTGGTAAATTATGGTTTGGAGTTTTCCTACGTTGATGCAACCAAAACAGAAAATGTTGAAAATGCTGTAAGGGAAAACACAAAAATGGTTTGGCTTGAATCACCAACAAACCCTACTTTAAAACTTTCTGATATAAAAGAAATTTCAAAAATCACAAGTAAAAAAAACCTGATTTTGGTGGTGGACAACACTTTCATGACTCCATACTTTCAGAATCCTTTAAAGCTTGGAGCTTGCATTGTTGTTCACAGTGCAACAAAGTATTTGGGAGGACATAGTGATGTTTTGGGAGGTTTAGTTGTAACTTCCCATGAGGAAATTTATGAAAGGCTGAAGTTTATCCAGAATTCTGTTGGAGCTGTTCTTTCTCCCTTTGATTCCTTTCTAGTTTTAAGGGGAATAAAGACTCTTTCTCTGAGAATGGAAAGACACAACAAAAATGCAGAAGAAATAGCTCAGTATCTCGAAGCTCATCCAAGAGTGAAAAAGGTTTACTATCCAGGCTTGAAAAGCCATCCCCAACACGCATTGGCAAAAAAACAAATGTCTGGCTTTGGAGGTATCCTTTCCTTTGAACTCAAAAACACAGATGCAGTTGAAAAACTCTTAAATGGTGTTGAGCTTTGCACCCTTGCAGAAAGTCTTGGGGCTTGCGAAACCTTGATAGAACATCCACAATCCATGACCCATGCCTCTATGCCTCGAAGGGATAGAGAGAAGGCTGGAATAACAGAAGAGCTTGTAAGACTTTCTGTTGGTTTGGAGGATGTGGAAGACATAATTGAGGATATTGAGATGGGAATTTAGGTAATCTTGACCATTCCCCTTTTCCCAACCTTGAAGGAAAACCATTCTGTAGAATGTTCAACTCCCTTCATCTTCCTAATCCTGAACTGTTTTTGAAGCTTTCCCTCCTGCATCTTCACTGGATCGTACCTCAAATCAATAAGTCCATCCATTATGTAGTCCAAAACATTTGCAGCATCCTCAAAAACCTTTAACCCATAGTGAATTGAGGCAAAAAAAGTTATGTTGTATTCTTTTGGACCCCTAGCCCTCCAAGTCTTTATCGCCTCGATGAGTTTTGCAGCATCTGATAGAGTCATGAACTCTGTTAGAGAATCAAAAACAACGATTCCATTGCCATACATATCCATTTCCCTCATGGTGTAATCTAATGTGGCTGTAAAGGTTGTGATATCAGAAGGGTCTTTTACAAAGACAACACAGTGAGGTATTTTTTCAGGCTTTAATCTAAAGGAATAGCAATCCAAAAACTTCAACCTATCCTCTAAAAATGGAGCTATCTTCCAACCAAAGTTTTGCATGTCTTGGATTATTGAGGTGGGAATATCATCGAGACACACAAAAATCCCTTTCTCTCTTTTATTCCCTCTCAATCTCTTGTAGAGCAATTCTTGAAGAATTATTGATTTTCCAGTTCCTCCTTCCCCAGAAATCAAAACAAAGGAATTCCTTGGAACTCCAAAAGGCAGTGCCTCATCAAAAACCTTCACACCAGTTTTCACCTTATCCCTTTTCAAATACTTTGCTGGGTTTTCCAAAAAAGCATCCAAACACTCTTGAGAGCAAAAGGTATGAATTTTGTTTAGATGTTTTACTTTAAACTCGTCTTTTGCCTTCATTCCACAAACTATATCTCTCATATTCCTTTGATGAAAGCCATTTTATATAAACCTTTTCTAAAATCTCCTTCACTCGCTCAAAATCTTCTTTATGTGTTCAATCAAGACTTTTATAGAGAAAGGTTTTGTGAGAAAGTCTTTTGCTCCAATCATCAATGCAGAGTCTTTTACAGAACTGTCTGCGCTTGCAAAGATAATCTTTGCGTTGCCGTTGTAAGATAGTATTTCTTTTGTGGCCTGATTCCCATCCTTTACAGGCATTCTGTGATCCATTATTACAATATCTGGTTTTTTTTGCATTTTTATATATCTTTCCACAGCTTCCTTCCCGTTTTTTGCCAGTTCTACGACAAAATTTTTCTCTGGTTCAAGTATGAGTCTATAGAGTTCAAGGATTTCAGGTTCATCATCAGCAATAAGGATGTGATAACTCATTTATTCACCTTTAAAAGCTCTATACAGAAAACACTTCCTCCCTCTGGATTGTCCTCAACCCAGATTCTCCCATTGAGCTTTGCAACAATCATCTTTGAAATGTAAAGACCCAGCCCAGAACCTCTAACACCATTCTCTAACCTCTCAAATCTCTCAAAGATTGTAGATTTCATCTCATCAGGAATTCCAACACCCCAATCCTTCACACAAATCTTTGCTGAATTTCCCAAATCCTCAACATTAACTTCAATTTTCACATTCTTTGATGGAGTGTACTTTATGGCATTGTCTAAAAGATTGAAGAAGACATCTTTTAGGAAAGGGCTCCCATTAATCCACATGTTTTCCTTAGGAGAGAATTTCACCTCAACATTCTTTTCTGGATGCTGAGAAACTTCAGAGATTACCTCTTCCAAAATGGATTTCAAATCTATTCTTTCAAGCTCAATCTTTCCTCCTCTCAACTTTTGGAGCTTTCTAACATTATCAATTAACCTTGCACTGTTTCTCACAGAATTCAAAGCCTTCTCCAAAAAAATATTTTGTTTTTCTGAAAGTTTCGGAGTTTTCAAAAGCTCCAAGTACCCCATTGCTATCTGGTTTATGTTGTTTATATCGTGGGACATCAGATCATTTAGAAACTCCAACTGCAAGGCTGTCTCTCTTTCTTTTTCAAACAACCTTGCATTCTCTATAGCTATTACAGCATAGTTGGCTATTGCTGACAAAATTTCAAGGTCTTCTTTGGTATAAATATCTCTTTCTTCATGACTGTGAACATTTAAAACTCCTACCACCTTGTCCTTCACCACAAGAGGAACACTCAACCATGCTTTAGACTTCCTCTCTCCCACTGGTTCGATACCAAATTTTTTACATCCCTCTAAGTAATCCCCTATAAGCAAGGGTTTTTTGGTTTTTACAACTCGACTCATCAAACCTTTTCCTAATTCAAAAGAAAACTTTGGTATCCTCTTCCCATTTTCAACTGAAAGAACAACGTCAAGCTTCTTTGTTCTTTCATCAAATAGTGCCAAGAAGAAGTTTGTGGTGTCCATGAGTTTTGTGGTTTGCTTATAGATTAATCCAACTATTTGATCCATTTTCAAAGTTGAAGTTAATGCTCTTCCAATATTGTTCAAAGCTTTTAATTCTCTAAACTTTCTTTCTCTCTCTGAAAAGAGCTTTGCATTTTCTATAACAACTGCAGCTTGCAAAGCCAATGTTTCAAGCAATTGCTGATCTTCTTCTGAAAAACCATCAAGCTTTTCTGATTCTACGTTCAGGACTCCAATAACTTTTTTTCTAATTTTTATAGGAACTGCAAGCTCTGATCTTATTCCATGTATTCCCTCAACATATCTTGAATCTTTTGTAACATCTGAAACATAGAGAGTTTTTCCATTCTTTGCAACCCAAACAGTAATCCCTCTATCCTCATCCAAAGGCAAGCTAAAGGCTTTAAATTCCTCTCTATACCCTCTGAAAGCCTTGGTGTAGAGCTTTTTTCTTTCTTCATCAATCAACATGAAGGAAAAATTTTTGAAGTTCAATTCTTTATCTGCAACATCGGAAACGATTTCTGAGATTTGGTCTATGTCTAAAGCTAAGGACATCTCTCTTGAAAATTCATAAATAGCACTAAGCTTTTCCTCCATTTTCTTGTGCTCTGTGATGTCTCTGGCTATACAAACAATGCCTCCCATAGTGCCTTCTTCATCCCTCAGTACAGAGCTTGAAAAATTTACTGAAATATTTTCTCCACTTTTTGTTTTGAAAATACTTTCGTAATTCTTGACAGTTGCTTTTTGAGTGATTTTATCTAATAGGGTAGTTTTGAAATTTTCTTCTGCAAAAAGTATATCAACCGATTCTCCTTCTAACTCTTTCTTCCGATATCTCAACAAATCTAAAGTTGCCTTATTTACAGTAACAATATTTCCCTTTGAGTCTAACAGAACTAAGGAATCTGTCATAGTAGAAATGATATTATCAGCTGCAGTGGCAGGTGTGATGATTAAAAATTTATATTTAACTATGGCATAAACTATTCCAAAAGCCAAGATAAGCACAATAACATTTCCTATCTGAGGTATTGTAAAGATGTTCAATTCTGGAAGTACTGCATTTGTCAAAGTACCAAGGACAAGAGCAATAATTGAGGTAGTATAAATTATTTTTGCCTGTTTTTTCTTAATTGTATTTTCTGTCTTTTTACTGAAATTAATGGTTAGATAAATTCCTACAGCTACAAATGAAAAATAATAGGTATAAAAAAGATAGTGCCAAATTGAGCTTGACCACATATACGCCCATCCATAAGATTGTTTAATATAATCTACCATCAAAAAATTTGTCCATTGTTTATAAATAAATAAGAGGGGTAAGATAATAAAAAGCAGATGAAGGGGCTTTGATTTTAACATCTTTTTCCTTTGAGTAAAAATAAGAATAAACCAGAGATAAAAACTAGCGAAACTGCCCCATCCAATGGAATTAATGTTCTCGAATAACCTTGCAATATCTTTTGAGGTATTGGGATTTTGGACAAAAATCTGTCCAAAACTCCATAAAGCAAAACTGACAAGGAAAGCAGAACACACTCTGTTAAGTGAAGATTTCGAGTCTTTATACAATATAAAAAGTGTCAAGTATAAATATACTAAAAAACTGAAAAAATGTAAGAATGATAAAAAATTCATAATCTCACCCCACACAAAAGAGAGCCATTCCGATGATGGGGGGGTGACATTGTTGGTGATGCTGTAGTGCATGAAGGCTGAGATGACAAATTCCTATTTTCATAGTTTTTTTTGGGGTTTCATTAGTTAATAAAATTTCTTTAACAAAAAACTTAAAAAGATGGTATTTTTAACTTAAGAGTTAATAACTTCCTCCAAACTTCAGACAAGCTTTAAAGACTCTCTGCGGGAATAGAGGATGTAGAAGACCCTAAATCATTGGTCTTCCCATCCTCTTCGCCAACTCATTGAGCTTTCGGACCCTGTCTTTGGTAGAGGGATGGGTTGAGAGTAGTGATAAAAGAGACTCTCCCTTGAAGGGATTCACTATGAAGAGGTTTGCAGTTGCAGGATTTCCCATCTTCAAGGGTTTTTTTAAGGAATAGCTCTCAAGTCTTAGAAGTGCCCTGGCCAGGGCATCTGGTTTTCCAGAGATTTTCGCTCCCCTATAATCTGCATCGTACTCCCTTGCCCTTGACACTGCCAATCTTATCATAGTCGCAGCCAATGGAATGAAGATAACCAAGAGTAGAAATCCGATGAGTTGTAAACTACCACTCTCTCTTCTACTTCCACGAGTCCAGAGCATCCATCTTCCCATAAACCCAATGTAGCCTATGGTTCCTGCCATGACTGCTGCAAAGGTGGATATGAACATGTCTCTGTTTTTTATATGGGCAAGCTCGTGTCCCAAAACTCCCTCAAGTTCATCTCTTGAGAGCAAATTGAAAGCTCCCTTAGTGACCGCTACTACTGCATTCTCCTCATTTCGCCCAGTGGCAAAGGCATTGGGGGTTTCTGTAGGAATTATGGCAATATTGGGCTTTGGTAAATTTGCATTGAAAGCCAAGTTTGAAACCATTGCATGCAACTTAGGATACTCGTTCTCTGAAACTATCTTTGCCTTGTACATCTTCAAAACTATCTTGTCAGAGTACCAATAAGATACTAAGTTTATAGCCATGGCTATGAGAAAGGCTATCGTTATCGTCCCTGTGGGATCATAGCCAAAGGTCACTCCCAAAACCCAGCCTGTGAAGAGCAGAAGCCCTGTTAGAGTTCCCATCAAGATTACGGTTTTCATGAAATCACCTCTTTCTTATAAAATATGAAAGTATGACCTATAAATGGTTTTTGGTTCGAGGGTTTTAAGACAATTTCAACTTTACAAACCAAAAGCTTTATATTTGTAATATAAGTTTAAAACCTATGAATGAGATTTTATATCTTATCCTTATGACCTTTGGCATCACAGAGATAGTAACCAGAGGGAAGATCTTCAAATCTATGAGAGATTATTTTAGAAAGATTTCCCCGAACATTTTGGGAGAGCAGTTCTCTTGTCAGATGTGTCTCTCCTTCTGGGTAGGTTTGACTTTGAGTATTTACATGGGACTTACCGTTTCAAAGTTTTTCTATCCTATAGATTTTTTTCTCATGGGTTGTCTTGTATCGGGAGTGGTCTGGTTTTTGGATAACGTTTCATGGAGCCTCTACAACTATGGAAGGATTGCAGAGAGGAGAAGAAAAAAAGAGTTTCTCTAAATAATTTCAAAAACCCTCTTTAAAAGCATTGCATCTTCCTCAATGTTTGGACTCTCACATATCACAGTGCCAGAGACCTTAAAAGATTTTAGAACTTTGAGTAGTGCTTTATAGTTGAAGTCACTCTCATCCAGATTTAGATGCCTCCTCTCCCCTTTCAGAGAGTATTCTATTCCTTGAACGTGCATGTGCAACTCCCTAAGTAACACTTTGTCATAGCTCTCAATGCTTTCAAGGATTGAGGAAAATTCTTCCTCAGCTCTCAAGACTCCATCTCCCCTTGCGTGTATATGAGAGAAATCCACCACTGGACAAACCAAATCTATATCTGAGAGTTTTAAAATCTCTTCCAAAGTTCCGAATTGAGTTTTCTTTCCAGTGGTTTCTATTCCCAATCTTATCTTTATACCTTCTAAGCTTAGGATCTCTGAGAGTTCTTTGAGATGTTTTCTCATTCTTTCAAAAACGGTCTTTTTAGAATCCTTATGGTAAAAACCTGCATGAATCACGCAAACCCCTGCTCCACAGAGATTTCCTATCCTTGAAGCAAGCAAAATCCTTTCCCTTGATGCCTCTATCTTTTTTTCATCTTCAGAATTTAGGTTTATGTAGTATGGAGCATGAAGGCTAAGCTTAACGTTGTATCTTTCAGAAGCTTTAAGAACCTCTTTAGCCTTGTCCTCTCCCATAGAGACCCTCTGCACAAACTCCAACTCCATAGCATCAAGGGAAAGCTCTCTCACAGTTTGGATCCCAAGGACAGAATCCCTCTTTTTGCATCTTATTGGAATTCCAGCTGTGCCGAACAGGAGGTTTGCCATGCTATGAATTCGCAAAGTCTTTTAAATAGGTTTTGAACCTAAAGAGCTGTCGAATAAATCATGAGTTTAGTGTAAAACCAGTTCTCGTTTTATTTTGAAAAGAGAAAGGTTACAAGCTCAAATCAACCCCATCCTCCAGCCTTTCTGCAAACCTTGCTATGAGTATGCCCGTGTTTTCTATGTCTTCGATGTTTACAACCTCGCAAGAGGTGTGCATGTACCTTAGAGGAACAGAGACTATTCCTGTGGCAACCCCAGCTTTTGTGAGCTGGATGACAGAGGCGTCTGTTCCATAGGGCATGGGGTCAACATCGATTTGATAGGGAATTCGATTTTCCTCTGCAGTTTCTCTGAGCATTCTAAAAATCTTTGGATGGATGTTCGGACCAATGGCAATTGCAGGACCCTTTGAAAGCTCGCAAGAGACTTCGAAAGGCTCAAGGTCAGGGTGGGTTGCGAAAGTGACTTCTGTTGCTATTCCTATATCTGGAGTAACGGAAAAGGAGGCAACCTTGGCTCCTCGAAGTCCCACTTCTTCCTGTGTAGAGGCAAGAAAGTACAGGTTTGCCTCATGTTCTCTCAAATTTTTCAAGGTCTCAAAAAGAACTGCAACCCCCGCTCTGTCATCAAAGCCTCTGCAGGTGACGTTTCCGTTTAGAAGATTTTCAAAGCTCCTCTCGATGCTCACAAAGTCCCCAATTCTCACGTACCTCTCTGCATCCTTTCTGTCTTTGACACCAATGTCTATGAAAAGCTCTTTCTGTTTTTTCACCTTCTTTTGCTCCTCAGGTTCTTGTTTGTGGATAGGTTTTGAACCTATGACTCCAAAGAGATCTCTTTCACCATGCACCACAACTCTCTGAGAGTTCAAAGTTCTCTCATCGAACCCGCCTACAGGAGAAAATCTCAGATATCCTTTCTTGTCTATGTGGGTTATGAGAAAACCTATCTGATCCATGTGGGCAGAGAGCATGAGTTTTAGTTTACCTGATCCCCTCTTCTCTGCAACCACATTTCCAAGCCTATCTATTCTCACATCCTTTGTGTATCTCTTGAATTCTCTAAGTATGAAATCTCTGATCCTCTCCTCGTGTCCAGGAATTCCTGGGGTTTCCACAAGGTTTTTTAGGTAACCTAAAGTCAAGGTATCACCTCATCTTCTACTCTAAAAACCGCAAAGGATTTTTCAACATAGTGATTCTCGTTCAGTCCAAAGACCCTAAAATCCTTAATTACTGGATCTATGACTATGGCATAGTGATAGGGTTTTGGAAACAGAGTTCTCTGAGTCTCCACATCTGTGGAGGAGAGAAAACAAGTGAGGCCAGGGTGAGAGTGGTACCAACCGACAATCATGTAGTCCTCCCTCAATTCTGATAATCTCTCAAAAAGCTCTGAAAATTCTCTCTCAAATCTCACAGAAAATGCGGTAGTTTCAAGCTTTCCAGTAACCACATCCTCCACCAGAGTGTACTCCCTCCCTTCATATGAAAACCTTTCCCCAATTAAAAATCCTAAAACCTCCAATCTCTCTGGAGCAAAACGATTGGCATGGTCTATCATCTTACAAAAGGCATCCTCTGAGATGTACAAGCTTAGGGCGGGATCTTTTGGAATTTCTTCTTCAAAAATCTCATGAGAGGTAACTTCTTCTTTTAGATCCTTCCTTTTCTTCTCAAAGGCGAGAATTATGAGGAAAGCGAGAGTAAAGATTATCAAAGCCCCTCCAATAGATACGATAAGGAGAAGCCTTGTTTTGCTTTCCCTATTTTCAAGCTCTGAAAGCCTTGTATCAATGTCTCTTGAAAGCTCAGAGTTTTCAAAGTCCTCGATTCCAGAAAATGAGGAGTTCGCCTGATTGAGGAGTTTTTTTGCTTTCCTCAAATCTCCCATCCCCAGGGCATTCAAGGCATTCTCGTAGCTTTCGATTCCAGAGAGAACTCTTTCACTTAAGGATGAAACAGGTTCAAAATCCTTCGTTTCAAAAAGGTTTGAGAGATTTTTTGCCTTTAAAACTTCTTCTTTGGTTCTCTCAAGGTATGAGGGATTTAGGAGTTGCAATCCATAGTACAAGCGAGACCTTGCCAAAAATAGAACACAATCTGTGTAATCTTTAGAAGAGTATTGGGAAAGCTCATAATTTTCTTTACATGAGGAGAAGTACTGGATGGCTTGAAGGTAGTTTTTCTCGTTGAAACTCTGCATTCCCTTAGAAAAGGATCCTTTCGCATCCTCTAGGAGATTTTCCGCTGGCTTCACAATCTCAATATCTATCACTGAAGGTTCAAGGTTGAAAAATACTCCAAGCTCGAAGTAGGTTATCTCTATCTTTATCTTTTTTTTTCCGAGCTTTGCTTCCTTAAGCACTTTTATTTTGAAGGAAATCTCAATCTCAGATGAAGGTTGAAGCTTTGGTTCCAATTGTTCTAGGGGATTCACAACCCCCCAAATCTCATTCTCAGGCAACATTGAAACCCTCACCTTCAAATCTGAAATCTCATTTGTTCCTGAATTTTTCAAAACCATGATCAATTCTGACTCAGAACCTCTCTCGACAGAGTCCTCTAAATCTATATCTATGATGGAGAGGGAATCTTGGGCATGAAGGTTAGATGGGAAGATGAAAAGAAGTAGAAAGGGTATGAGGATGAATCCCTTCATCTCTCCTCACCAACTTCGATTTTTTTTCCACATAGAGGACAGATTTCTGTTCTTCTAGCACACTCCATGTGATAGATTTGCTCACATCCTAAACATGAAAACTTGTCTCCTGGCTTATCCAGAAAACCTTCACAGATCTTGCAGAGCTTTGCTTGAGGTTTTTCTCTCTGAATTGGGATGATTCTCCCTTTTCTTGGAGTTTTTAGAGGAATCTTTGCTTTTTTCTTCTTTTCAGATACGAGGGGCTTTGAAGGTATCTCTTCCACCACCCCTCTTCTTCTCGATGCGAAAAAGAGAATCAGCAAGAGAAGCAAAAGCCCCACTAGGACAACTCCTCCATAGACCAGAAGATTGAGCTTTTTCTCAAGCTGAACCATATGAACCTGAGTTTCTCCAAAAATCACCTTAACATTTCCCTTGTAAGAGTTATATCCAGACTTTGAGATTCGAAGTGAGTAACTTCCCTCTTCCAAGTCCTCTATGAGAATCCTTCCAGAAGAGTCTGTCATCCCTTTGTATATGGCATCCAAATAGGTTTCAGCTCTCTCTATTGGATTTCCATCATCGTCCATTACCAAAACCTCAACGTTTCCCTTCTTCTCAATCTTCAAGAAAATATTCAGAATCTCAAGGCTCCTTCCCTTAATAAAGACCTTGGAGCTTTCAGAGGCACTTTCAAATCTCGCCTCCACTATGTAGCTTCCAGCCTCGAGCGCCTTAGATAAAGTTCCCTCAGAGTCTGTTTCCCCAACATAGATACCATCTATCAAAATCTCAGCCTTCAAAACAGGCTTTGAGTTTTGATCCAAAACAATCACTTTGAGTTCTCCCTCTTTGAGGATTTCTAAAGTGAAGTTTAAGGTTTTCAACACTTCAGATAGATTTACAGTTCTGGTCTCAAAGCTACCTTCCCATCTAACCTTGATAGAGTGAACTCCTCTCTTCACACCTTTAATGTAAAAAATTCCACTAGAGTTTGTGACACCCTTAAAGGAGCCATCCAGATAGACCTCACTTTTTGGAAGGGGATTTTCATCTTGGTCGAGAACAACGATTTTAAGAGTTCCCTCTTGAGGTTTGTGCTTCATGGTTACATGCAAAACCTTTGTTACATAGGCTTGGATGTAAACCTGAGAGCTCCAATCCTCATAACCTTCCTTTTCTAATCTTATATCATGATAGCCCTCTGGGAGCGAGAGCTGAACTATTCCGTCTGGCTGTGCCGATGTGCTGGGATAGCCTGTTCTGCACCAAACACCTTCTGTCATCTCATGAACTCCATCCACATAAAGCTTGTACATAGTAACGTTTGCCTCTATTCTGAGTAGTCCATTGACAGCCCCTGTGAGGCTCACAAAAAAAGCCAATATTAAAACCAATAACAGAACAACCTTAATCTTCATCAAAACACATAATTGGAAATTCTATATAAGGTTTTGGTTGGAGGTTGAAGAAGGTTTCCTAATATTCGTTAATCTGCTGCTTTATGCTGTAACCTGTCCCATTTTAACCTTTTTTTGACTTTTTTGAGTAGTACTTGATAAATATAAATTCCTATGTCATTGTAATTTACTCACAACTCCCTCACCGAAAACTTTATAAGCACTTTTACTTACCTTTTGTTAAGTTAAGTGTGTTAAGGGTGATAGAATGCCAAAGATGTCACAAGCAGTAATTCCAGAGGATGCTCAGAGAATAATAGGCAGAGATGCCCAAAGAATGAACATCCTTGCTGGAAGAATCGTTGCAGAGGTTGTGAAAACTACTCTAGGACCTCGTGGAATGGACAAGATGTTGGTGGACTCTCTTGGAGATGTGGTTATAACTAACGATGGAGCCACCATTTTGGATGAAATGGAGATAGCTCATCCAGCTGCCAAGATGATAGTTGAAGTGGCAAAGACTCAGGATGATGAAGTGGGAGATGGCACCACCACTGCCGTTGTTTTTGCAGGAGAGCTTTTGAAGAGGGCAGAGATTCTCTTGGACCAGGGAGTGCATCCCACCATAATAGCTTCTGGGTACAAGATTGCAGCAGAAAAGGCTTCAGAGATTCTTTCTGAGATTGCAGATGTGGTCTCTGCGGGAGATAAGAAAATAATCAAATGTGCCGCAGAAACAGCCATGACTGGCAAGGGAGCAGAGAAGGCAAAGGACACTCTGGCAAAGCTTGCAGTGGAGGCAGTTAGCCAGGTGGCTGAGAAGAAGGGAGATGAGTACACTGTGGACCAGGATAACATTCAGATAGAAAAAAAGGAAGGAGGCTCTGTTGAGGACTCAAAGCTGATTTCTGGAATCATCATCGACAAGGAAGTGGTGCATCCAGGCATGCCAAAAAAGATAAAAAACGCAAAGATTGCCCTGGTAAACTGTGCCATCGAGGTCAAGGAAACAGAAACAGACGCAGAAATAAAGATAACATCTCCTGACCAACTCGAAGCCTTTATGACTCAAGAGGAGGAGAGTCTAAAGAAAATGGTTGAAAACATAAAAGACACTGGAGCCACAGTTGTTTTCTGCCAGAAGGGAATAGACGATCTGGCGCAGCACTACCTTGCAAAGAGAGGGATTCTCACTGCGAGGAGGGTGAAGAAGTCTGATATGAAGAAGCTATCCAAGGCAACTGGAGGAAGAATAGTCACCAAGCTCTCTGATTTGAGTTCCAAGGACCTTGGAAAAGCTGGGCTTGTAGAAGAGAGAAAGATAGCAGGGGACGAGATGATATTCGTTGAGAGGTGCAAGAACCCAAAGGCAGTCTCAATCCTCATTAGAGGAGGAACAGAACACTTTGTGGAGAGCGTTGAGCGAGCTCTTCAGGATGCCATTGGGGTTTCTGCCACTTTGATGGAGGATTCAACCTATGTTGCAGGTGGTGGAGCTATAGAGATGGAGCTCACCAAAAGACTTTCTGAGTTTGTGGGGACTCTTGCAGGAAGGGAGCAGTTGGCAGTTAAAGCCTTCAAGGATGCCATAGAGGTAATTCCAAGAACATTGGCTGAGAATGCAGGTTTTGATCCGATAGACATACTGGTAGAGCTTCGCTCAAAACATGAACGAGATGGAAAATACATTGGGTTGGATATGTTCGATGGCAAGCTCAAGGACATGAAAAAGAGAGGCATTGTGGAGCCCCTCCGAATAAAGGAGCAAGCCATAAAGTCAGCCTCTGAGGCTGCAGTGATGATTTTGAGAATCGATGATGTGGTAGCAGCCACTAAGATTGAGAAAGGTCCTGAGATGCCTGAAGGCATGCCTCCTGGAGGTATGGGAGGAATGCCACCCATGTATTAACTTCAAGATGACCAAAAAACTCCTTGCCATATTTGCCCATCCAGATGATGAAATCTCTGCCATTGGAACCTTGGCAAACCACACAGAGAGGGGGGACGAGGTTTATCTCACATGGATGACAGAGGGTAGAAAAGCCACAACCCTTAAAGTATCAGAGGATGAGAAAGCAGAGATTAGAAAGAGA
This sequence comes from Candidatus Methanofastidiosia archaeon, assembly GCA_046760205.1. Classification (GTDB taxonomy): domain Archaea; phylum Methanobacteriota_B; class Thermococci; order Methanofastidiosales; family SZ-28-30; genus JBHIDS01. The sequence continues at coordinate 2,942 of JBHIDS010000026.1, read as the reverse complement.
CAAGCCAAAAAGATAGGAAAACTCATAGGAGCGAAAACCAGATTTCTCAACTTTAAAGATGCAGAGATATTTCCCTCAAGAGAGGCTGCCTTGAAGGTTTCAGAGTTGATAAAGGAAGTAAAACCTCAGATATTGATAACCTGGAACAAGTTTCTCTCAACTGGTGCAGGACATCCTGACCACAGGTACACCTCAGAAATCGTCCTGGATGCCTTAACATATGCCAGATTCCCAGAAGAGAAATCGAAGTTCTCTCCTCACAGAGATTTTGTGAACGTCTATCTTGCACCTTTCAAGCCCTCTGAGTTTCCAATACAGTACATAGACATCTCAGATAGAGAAAAAATCATAAGGAAATTGGTTGAAATTTATTCTGGAATGTATGGTTTTTGGGACGTCTTGGAGTGGAAGCTCCAGGAGAGTGCGAGAAACGGAAGGATGACGGGCTGTAAGCTTGCAGAAGCCTTCTCTGTAGTTCAGAAGGTATCCTGTGGGATAAAGTATCTGGATTGAGGTTATGGAACTTCAAGAGTTTACAGAAGGGAAGGCAAGAATCCTTGCTCCAAAGTTTGAAAAACTCACCTCAAGAGCTAAGGTTTTCTACAACCCAGAGATGAGCTTTGACAGAGACCTCTCTTCACTTTTAATATCCTCTTCGGCTGATAGGCTCGAGGTTTGCGATGCTCTTTCCGGAACTGGAATAAGGGGCATAAGGTACGCCCTGGAGTGTAAATCTAAGGTTCATCTCAACGATCTAAATCCCAAATCCTATAAGCTGATTAAGGAAAACCTAAAGTTAAACAATATCGAAGCTGAAGTCTCAAATATAGATGCAAACATACTTTTGAGAGAGATAAAGTTTGATGTTGTAGACATCGATCCCTTTGGCTCCCCAGTTTACTACTTAGATTCTGCAATGTGTGCCCTCAAAAACAACTCTATGCTCTTCATCACAGCAACAGACACCTCCCCACTTTGTGGTTCTTCTCCAAAGGCTTGTCTCAGAAAGTATGGAGTTAAATCTTTTAGAACAGAATTTTCAAAGGAGTTGGGAGTTAGAATCTTGATCTCAAAGATTTTAAAGATTGCCTCCAAGTACAACCTGAGCTTCAAGCCACTTTTATCCTATTGGAGAAAGCACTACTTTCGAGTTTTTCTAAAGGCAAAAAAAGGCAAACTAAAAACTTACAAAGCCCTAGAAGATTTAAGATTCATATACTACTGTGATTGTCTGAATCGAGGGATTCTGAAAAACCCCATAGAGATGTGCAATTGTGGAAAACCTCTAAAATTCTTATATCCAATCTATACTTCGAACCTGAAGTCCAATGATATTTTGAACAAAATGCTGGATTTGAAGGATATAAAATTCTTACGAGATTTGAGATCAGAGCTCGATGAGCCTTTCTACTTTGATACGCACATCTTTTCTGGAAAGCACAAGTTGCCTTTGAGAAAGCTTAGGGATGTGATTTGCGAGCTTGAAGAGAGGGGGTTTAAAGCATCGAGAACTCACTTTTGCAAGACTGGAATAAAGACCGATGCCTCTTTTGAGGATTTTAGAAAGGTTTTTGAAAAATGAGCCGAAAATTATATATAGTAATTCAACGATAGGTACATAATGTTTCATCGAAAGATGGGAGGTGAAATATGAGGATAATGTTCAAAAAGATGCTTTTGGTGGCAGCGGTTTTGGCAGTACTCGCTGGTTTTTCTGTTAGACAAGTGAAAGCTCCTCCAGTAGGCATCTATATCATCCAGCCCAATGGTGGAGAAACTCTGAGTGCAGGAGGAACATATGAGATACAATGGGATACAAATGCTCCAAGTACTTATAAAGTTCTCCTTTACTATTCCACAGATGGTGGGGCAAGCTATCCAAACTTCATAGCTTGTACTGAAAATGATGGTTCTTACATTTGGTCTGTTCCAAACATAGATTCTACAACCGTGAGAGTGAAGGCTGACCTAGCTAATTATTGTAATCCTCCAGGGATGCAAATCTATGCCTCAGATGAAAGTGACTCAAATTTCTCGATAAAACCAACTACACTTGTCCCAATGGATTGGATTGACATAAACCAGCCCAATGGAGGAGAAACTCTAAGTGCAGGAGGAACTTATGATATAAAATGGAGCACAAGTGCAACTGGAGGCTACGTTGATCTCTTCTACAAGGTGGGAGCCAGTGCCAGTGTTCTGATAGCCTGTGTCTCGAATACAGGGACTTACTCTTGGAATGTTCCCAACATAAATTCCAACAGTGTAAAGATATATACAGTTTGGAGGGATGCATGTGGAGGTACTGAAAAGGACGATGATTGGAGTAACTCGAACTTCTCAATAAAACCATCAGGACCAAGCACTGGAACCCTCACCATAATGAGCAATGAAGGTGCATACCAGATATACCTAAATGGAAGCTTTATTGGGATTGACAATGGAGATGGAATTGCAACCATCCCTGACCTAACTCCAGGAAGCTACACAATCGTCTTGAAAAAGAGTGGGTGTAGTGATGCTTCAGGCACTGCAACCGTTGTTGCAGGTTCTACAACAACTGTGACGATAAACATGACATGTCAGCAGCCACCAAGCACAACTCAGCCACCATCCACCACACAGCCACCCCAAACCCAGCCTCCACAAACTACCCAACCCCCAACTGCCCAGCCTCAGGAAGAGGAGGAAGAGGTGGTAGACTCAGATGGGGACGGCTGGACAGACGAGCAAGAGAGAACGGCTGGAACCAATCCCTACAGCAAGGACACAGACGGAGATGGAATCTGGGATCCTCAAGATCCAAACCCTTTGGTTCCTGAGGAGGAGGTAGTAGACTCAGATGGAGATGGCTGGGATGATGAGCAAGAGAGAAGTGCTGGCACAGATCCCTTCAGCAAGGACACGGATGGAGATGGAATCTGGGATCCACAAGACACAAA
>JBHIDS010000025.1:0-16579 GCA_046760205.1 Candidatus Methanofastidiosia archaeon | reverse complement strand
CACAGAAGGCGGTGGGTTTCAATTCTTTTGAAGAAGAGGGTTTGAGTGTAACGAATGACCCATAACGTGTCCACGGGGTTTGCCGCCAACTTTTAAAAAAGTTGGATCAGAACAGAGGTTCTCCTGAAAGGAGAACCTCTAACGTGTCCACGGGGTTTGTCGTGGAGGGGAAGCTTTTTAAATAATGCAGCGTGTTTACGAAGGAGGTAACCAAATGACAACAAAGCAAGCAATCGATGATTTTCTAGCTCAAAAGAAGTTGGCTGTTGTTGGCATCTCCCGTGGTGGCAAAAAATTCGGCAATATGGCTTTGAGAGAGCTCAAGACCAAAGGATACAGACTGTTCCCAGTAAACCCAAATGCAGAGAGCATTGAGGGTGAGCGTTGCTATCCCAGTCTGAGTGCTCTGCCAGATAAGGTGGATGGAGTGCTGATCGTAGTACCTTCGGTAGAGACGGAAAAAGTGGTGAGGGAAGCAGCCGCTATTGGGATTTCGAGGGTCTGGATGCAACAGGGGGCTGAATCAGAGGAGAGTATTCGTTTCTGCAAGGAGAAGGACATCAGCGTTGTGCACGGCGAGTGTATTTTGATGTTCGCTGAACCTGCAGCTTTTTACCACAAACTGCACCGTTGGATGTGGGGACTTTTGGGTAAGCTGCCTCGGTGAAAGTTTGGAGAATTGAGATCTGGACAAGATAGTGACCTTAAAGGCAATAATATGATAAGTCATTCAGCGATAAAGAAAACTGCAGAGTTTATGTTAGAAAATCATCCAGATCCTGTTGTTAAATTCCTTTTATATAGAGACATTATAAAATTAAAAATCGATTCACAAGAATTTCTCAGGGTGCATAGAAAATTACTCAAAAGCAAATGGATAAAACAATTGGCAGAAGAGCAGATGGCAGATGGTAGTTGGGGAAGATTCCACTCTATGAATACAAAACTAAAGAAAAAAATTCCAACTACTGAATTCGGTGTCTATAGAGCAATTAATCTAGGATTGTCAGAAAAGGATGAAATATTAAATAAAACCACTAATTATTTGAAGAAATTGTTAACTAAAGAGGTTCAGTGGCCAGATAATAAAGAATCAAATGATAGGTGGCAGATTGGAGAAAATCTGTTCATATCTGCAACTCTTTCGCAAATTAAGCCAGATGATCCAATTCTTAATGAAACAATTGCAAGATGGATCGAGATAGCTGAAAGAACATTCGAATCAGGTTGTTATGATCCTAAAGCTGAGTGGAAAGCTCATTGTGATATAACTGGTGCTACTACAATGAGGAATAGTTACCTAGTCATAAACAACAGGTATTCTGTTCAAATCCTGGGCTCAAGAAAAAATTTACTTTCAAAAAAAATTGAGAAAGCTTATGTAGACTGGCTATGGAATAAAAAAGATGGGATTTCCTATATAGGAATTCCATTATTTATATCATTAAAATCTATAAAACCAATTAATATTGACAGATGGTTTTCTTCTCATGAATTGATGTCGAAATATCCAGAATGGAAAAATTTATCAGAAACTTCAATGAATGAGTTATATCAACTGAAAAATAAACAAAACCTTTGGGATTTTGGACCAAATGCAAAATCATATAATATGCATTTTTCAGAAACATGGAGGAAACAAAAGAATCGAACTTTTGATCATTCGTTGAAGACATTGCTTTTATTAACCAGATATATCCAAAGACATCGTTATTGAATGAATTAGGAAGAATCACAACAAAACTTCGCATAGCTATGCATTTACGCATCGCTCATAAGCGAAATGGCAATAAAAAATTAAAGGAGGTGATAAATATGTCAGAAGAAGAAAACAAGGCCATCGTGTATGGTTACATGGAGGAAATCCTGAATAAAGGAAACTTTGCTGCAATAGACGATTACTTCCCCAGCGAGGACTTCATCTTCAATGGCAAGCACTTCACAGCCAAACAAATCGAAATTATGCACCAATCAATTCTCGAGGCTTTTCCAGACTTCCCTCTCACTATTGAGGATCAGATCGCTGAAGGAGACAAGGTGGTAACCCACGTGACATTTTATGGCACACACAAGGGTGAGTTTAAGGGAATCGCTCCTACTGGAAAGCAGGTGAAATATGCAGGGATTGGTATAGACAGGATCGCTGGAGGCACAGTTGTTGAAATGTGGCACGAGGCTGGATGAGTTGGGGATGTTACAACAACTTGGTGTTCTCCCCAAGATGGAGCAGGCCAGGGAGTAACCGCTGTAATCCACCCTTTAATGAGGCATACTGGAAAATAGATAAAAGTTGGTTACCATCACTGCTAAACACAGGATCACTAACATCGCTTGACTCCACAAAATGTCACCGACATTTCAGTTAACCCAAAACCTTAAAAAGATCTTATACAAAATCCAAAGAAAGGAGGGTAGTTATGAAAGAATTGAAGATTAGTATCTACAAGAGAAACGCATCGGATCCAGACACTGCGGTTAGGATTCCACTAACATCGCTAAAGGTTATGGACGCCCTGATTCCCAAAAATGTCAGGGAAAGGATGGTGGATGAGGGGATCGATCTTCAAGAAATCCTCAAGGCAACGGAAACCAAAAAGGCATCGGGGAAACTGATGAAAATTCAAGAAAAAGATGAGCATGTTGTGATTCCTGTCGAATGAGGAAATAGCAAGCCGTGTTAAGGTACGAAAGATTCAGGGTATAAATTCCCTTCTTTCAAATTTGCCTTTGACCAACTTCTTTTACATCGAATACATCGGATGAAATTGTGACTTGTCAGGGAGGTATGGACATGAAGATGATTCACATAGAATGTCATGACAAAGTAAGGATAGTGAAGTTAAATCATGGCATCACAAATGCATTAAATTTACAACTCGTAAACGAGTTGGCTGAGACTCTGCAGAGATTGAAACACGACTCAGATGTACATAGTCTTGTCCTTGGTAGTTCCAATGAAAAGTTCTTCTCTATTGGTTTTGATATCCCGGAGCTATTTGAACTTGTCAAGAAGGATTTTAGGTTATTTTACCAGACATTCAATAGTCTCTGCTTGGATTTGTATGCTTTACCCAAACCTACAATAGCAGCAATAATGGGACATGCCATAGCTGGTGGTTGCATTTTAACTCTCTGTTGCGACTACAGGTTCATTGCAGAAGGTCGAAAATTGATGGGACTCAACGAAATCAAGCTTGGAGTCCCTCTTCCATATCCAGCTGATTGTATGCTGCGTCAGATAGTTGGAACTCGAAATGCCTGTAAGATATTGTATACAGGTGATTTTTATCAGCCTGAAGAATTACTTCAAATTGGTATGGTAGATCAAGTGCTGCCGTTAGAGCAGGTGTTATCTAAGTCCATAGAAAAAGCTAAATTATTGGGTGCATTTCCTCAAGAAGCGTTTCGGATGATCAAACATAATCGTGTGGAGATGGTTGAAGCACAGGTTCTATCGCACCTGAAGGAGAAAGAGGAATTCTTCCTGAAGTGCTGGTACTCCTATGAAGCTCGTGAAAGATTGAGAGAGGCAATTAAGAAATTCTAGACATCGGAGGCTACATACCTGATTTTCCCTGGAGGCGTTGACATCGCTGCTTAGCCTAAAGGATTTTATAAGCTTCACTTACCCAAATGCCCTTGGCACTTCACATAAATGCAAACGTTTAAAAGATTTCAATTCTGTTTAATATGAGGTGATGTAAAGAAATGATGTATGTAAATAGTTCGAATATCCTGCAAAAAGCAGAGCTTTTTGGGATTCCGAAAATAGGATTTTCGAAAATCTTACCAATTTGGAATGATATACGATATGAGTTTGAATATAAGGAGTTAACTTACATCGCCTTGATTTATATGAGGGTTTGAGCATCAGATCATGCTGAACATCTGATATTCGAGATATATAAAAGGAGTAAATTTATGAGTAACAATACTGCCCTGCTGGTCATAGATGTGCAGGTATGTAACTTTGAAGATTCCTCACCTGTCTACAGAGGCAGTGACCTTCTCTCAAAAATCAGCAGTTTGATTACCCGAGCACGTGTAGCTGGAATTCCCGTAGTTTACGTACAACACTGCAGCACAGAGGGCGCAATTGACCAGCTTGGCACTCCAGGGTGGGAAATCCACCCTGCTATTGCGCCGGTTGAGGGCGATGTGGTAGTCCAAAAGCACCACCCGGATGCTTTTCAAGACACAAATCTGCAGCATGAACTCGAATCTAAGGGCATTGAGAAATTAATCATCATGGGTATACAAACCGAGTATTGTATTGACACTACCTGTCGTCGTGCGTACAGCCTGGATTATGATGTGACGTTAGTCAAGGACACACACAGCACATGGAACACGGATTATTTCACCGCGTTCCAGATTATTGAACATCATAATGAGGTGTTGGGTAGCTGGTTTGTCAAATTGAAAGAAGCGAGTGAGGTCGAATTTGATGATGTATCTGACGACATCAGTTAGCATCTAGTTGTCAGCTCTGGCTTCCGTCCAAATACACCTTTTGGGTGCACTTCAGCAATGGTTTTTCGTTATATGAAATCACGACATAATTGAGAGGTGAAGGATATGGATGTAGTCCAACAAACAGTCAAAACCTACGACAAAATTGCATCTGAATATTGTAGAAAAACACGACTGGCAAAATTTTTAGAATGGGAGGAAAATTACATAAGAAAGCTATTGATTTTCATCTCTAAATCAACCCCCCTTATTCTTGATGTTGGATGTGGTGATGGACGACATTGTGTTCTTATAGAAAAGAATGGTGGAAAGATTATTGGTATAGACCTATCAAAAAGTATGTTGAAAGAAGCAAAAGCATACTACCTTGATGGCGATTTTCGGAAAATGGATATGCGAAGGCTACTTTTTGATGATGATTTTTTTGATGGGATATGGGCAAGTGGGTGTATTTATCATGTGACAAAATCAGATGTGAGGAAAGTGATAAAAGAATTCAGAAGAGTTCTCAAAATAGACGGAATAGTGGGACTGAGTTTTAAATTGGGAAAGGGTGAGGGATTAGAAGACAATCCCAAATCTTATGCTGGCTCTCCGCGATATTTCGCATATTACACAAAACGAGAGATGAAAGACATATTCAAGGACTTTGGTTTTGAGGAATTGGAATCCTGCATCTACCCAGAAGAAATATTTGGTTATAATATCCAACAAATGTGGTTCAAATTGAGAAGTAAATGATAATTCAGGGAGTTGGTCTGCCTTAAGAGCAATAGGAAGTATTTCAAAGGTTAGAGAACAAATTGCCTTCGTTACGTCGCCTAACATGGACTTAGTAGTTTGATTTGCTAACTCAAATGCCCACGGCACTTAAGCTCCAAAACTCTTAAAAGATATCAATCCTAAATAGAATGAGATGATGAAAAGAATGAATATAAAGAGTTATTACCTGAATAAACTATCGGCAGAACGATTGCAGCAATGTTACGATATTGCGCCACCTCGTGCGAAACAATATCTTGATGCGGAAATTCAATACGTTGTGAATAAGATCCGTCCTTCCGATATTGTCTTAGAACTTGGATGTGGCTACGGTCGAGTCCTTGAAAAACTGTCTGCAAGAGCTAAAATGGTGATTGGTATTGACATATCACAAGCCAGTTTGGAACTTGCGAAAAAACTCTTAAGCAGGATTTCAAATTTCCATCTTTTTCAAATGAATGCTATCGCTCTTGGATTTCGAGACCGGTCTTTCAATGTGGTGATATGTATCCAGAACGGAATATCTGCCTTTAAAGTAAGTCATAGAGATTTAATTAGAGAAAGTATTCGAGTTACCCAAGCTGGAGGAATGATACTATTTTCAAGCTATTCGGACAAGTTTTGGAAAGATCGTCTCGAATGGTTTCATCTTCAATCTAAGAAAGGATTGATTGGAGAGATTGACTGGGATGCAACTCGTGATGGTGTAATTGTCTGCAAAGATGGATTCAAGGCTACTACAGTTAGGACGAGTGAATTTCTTTCGTTAACTTCTGAATTTGATATTAAACCGAAAATTGAAGAAGTAGATGACTCGAGTATATTTTATGAAATTTTGGTTAGTCAATGAGATTCCGCAAACACACAAAACGTTAAATATCATTGAACCATACCAAAAAAAGAGGTATAATATGTATTGTCAAAGATGTGGCAGAGAGATTGGAAAAGATGTGAAGTTTTGTCCTAGTTGCGGAACACTAGTATCTACAAATTTTCAAGTGGGCGAATCCGAGGAACCGCTATTGATATTGAAGCCGAAATTTATTCCTGTGGTCACTGCTTTATCCATTCTTCCGCTTCAGATATTTTTTACACTCTGGGGTGGGATGTTTTTCGGCGGATTCGGAATGTTTGGTGTCAAAGCCCTTGGCTTAAATCTACCACTGTGGTTTACCTTTGTGTTTTTCGGTTTTTTATTCTTTTTCGGAATTCCTATCATCGCATATTTGGCGAAAAAGAAGACATATGCCAAAACCGAATACCGTTTCTACCATAAGAAATTAGATTTTTATGAAGGATTCTTCACAGTTGAAGAGAAGACTATGAATTATCGAAACATAACCGAAATCAATTTACGGAAAGGAATTTTCCAACGTATGTATGGGCTTGGGACAATCATTTTATCAACGCCAGCAACTGGGATAGTCAGAGGAACAGCTCGAAGTGGAATCCTTGTATCTGATATAGAAAACTCTGATGAAGTTTATAAAATGGTAAAAGAGCTTGTAAGTGGGGTATCATAAATTCAATCTCAATAGCACTAAAAAAATCAAAGGACAAAAGCTTTAAAAATCCTCAAAGTATGTTAAAGAGATGAATCAAGCTTTGAAAACAACTCTCTTTGGACTTTTTGGAAACAGCTTTCTGTTTATCACAAAACTCTTTGCGGGGCTCTCCTCAGGTAGTCTTGCCCTCATCTCAGATGCCATAAACTCTCTCACAGATATTCTATCCTCTCTTGGAATAATCTATGCTGTGAGGATTTCGGGAAGAGAAGCTGATCAGAGTCATCCCTTTGGACATAAAAGGGCAGAACCAATTGCGGGCTTAATTGTGGCAATACTTGCAGGAATTTTGAGCTTTGAGATTCTAAAGAGCGCGATAATTGGGCTGATTCATCCTAGAACACGAACTTTTGGTTTACTACCTATTTTGATTCTGATTATCTGTATATTCACAAAGATCATCATGTCTCTCTACTTCAAAAGGGTTGGTGAGAGAATAAAGAGTCCAGCGATCCTTGCATCCTATGTGGATTCGAGAAACGATGTTCTGGTTTCCTTCACAGCTCTAATTGGTGTTCTGGGGGGAAATATAGGTTTTATCGATCTAGACTACTTCGCAGCAATACTCATAAGCCTATTCATCCTTTACTCTGGTTACAAGATAGGAATTGAAAACATAGACTATCTCATGGGGAAAAGCCCAGACGAGAATCTCATCAATGAGATAAAAAAAAGAGCCTTGAGTATTCCAGAAGTTTTGAACCTAAATGACGTTAGAGCTCACTACGTTGGGAATTTCATCCATGTTGAGATTCACATTGAGGTGGACAAGAACCTCACCATCCTTGAATCACACAAAATAGGAAAAGATGTTCAGTGGGGAATAGAGAAGATGGAGAACGTGGACAGAGCCTTTGTTCATATCGATCCTTGGTGACTTGTAAACCGTCAGTAAAGATCTTTTAAGAACAAAATGATGGCAGCCGTTGCCAAACCTATTAGAGCCATCTTGAATCCATGTAGCACCACGTTTTCTTTTGAAATACGTCCAATGAAAACTCCTATCAGGAAAAGAGAGAGCATTGTAAGCCCTATGGAAGCATAGAATGCATACTCTATTGGAAAATATCCAAAGATAGAGAGAATGAAAGGGCTCAAAACCACAAAACCCCCAACTGCTGGAGAGAGACCATTTATCAAAGCAGTTAATATTGGTATGGTGGTTGAAGCCTCGCTGATCATAGAGTTATCCAGACTCTTAAGCATGGCTTTTTCCAACATCAAAAGCTTTCTCTTTCTCTCAGCCTTCTCTGCCATGTAGGAACCAGAGATTCCAGAGATTCCCAGGGCAAACACTGTGCCTATGCCTGCACCTATGATGATTCTTGGATCGATGTTTCCAACAGAATAAGCTCCAACTATTAAGCCAAGCACAGTGAGGATACCATCAAAACCATTCATCACAAGATATCTTCTTGCAATTTCGTCTGCCTCGGTAATCCTCATGTGGGTTTTTATGTCTTTAAGAGACCTCAAGAACCTCAAGAACTTCTTTCCATTTAGTCTTATGAAATCAAGCATCTATTTTTGACCTCTCTTTCAATTCTCATGAAACTTTATAAGGTTTGTGATGGTTTTAAGAAATAAAGGAGTTGATAATAAAATCTTTCACTTTCATCTAAAAGAATTTGCTGAAAAGATGGAGAAAATTTGTGATGTTCAAACCACAACTCTATAATTGAGAACCTTTTCCCAATAAGATTGAAGGAAAAAGGTTCTTCTGTAAAAAAAAGTATTCCAGAGGAAAACACTTATATGATGAGGCTTCCACATCATGAGCAGAGGCAACAAAAAACATTTTTCATATGTGTCTAATAAATCACAATACACATCTTGTCTTGTTTTCATTATTGGAATTAAATCATAACTCTATCTCTAATATTCAATAGAAATAGAAATCACTAAAACCCTTGTAAATTTTAGGTTAAATGGTTCTAAAGCCTTAAAACCAAAAGGCTTAAATAGAACGAACCTCATATAATTTGGAAACCTCTCTAAGAAAGAGATGAGAATATGAGAAAAGAAATGTTTGTGACGGCAGTGGCTTTAGCAATACTCCTTAGTTTTTCTGCAAGACAAGTGAAAGCTCCCACTATAACCATCATCCAGCCGAATGGTGGGGAATATCTGATTGCTGGAGGAACGTATGAGATAAAATGGACCACAAGTGGCAGTGGAGGAAAAGTTGACCTATGGATTTACTATAACTGGGCAGGAGGATCAGATTTTTCATCCTGGTTTGCCTGTACAGACAATGATGGTTCTTACACTTGGTCTGTTCCAAACCTAAATTCTTCGACTTTGAGGATTGTGGTTGATTGATTAGGTAGTTGTGGTAAATTCCCCGATCTATATGCTGACGACGTCAGTGACTCGATTTTACCATAGGACCACCACTTCCAACGTTGACACTTGTTCCACTAACAACCCCCCCTCCAACGTTAATACCTGTTCCATTACCAACAACGCCACCACCTTCAGGACCAAGTGGGAATCTCATCATAGTAAGCAATGAAGGTGGATACCAGTTGTTTTTGAATGGAAGCTATTTTGGATTGGATGATGGAGATAGAGAGTCAATCCTTAACTTAACTCCAGGAACCTACAACATTATTTTGAAGAAGAGTGATTGCAATGATGCAGAAGGCACTGCAAGTGTTGTTATAGATTCTACAACAACGGTGACAATCGAAATGTTTTGTCAGCAGCCGCCATCCCCGACCCAGCCTGAGGAACTGGACTCAGATGGAGATGGTTGGATGGACGAGGATGAGAAAAGAGTAGGAACAGATCCCTTCAACAGGGACACAGATGGTGATGGAATCATAGACTCACAAGACCCAAATCCTTTAGTTCCTGAGGAGAAAGAAAACATCTTTCAAAAGTATGGACTCTACATTACCTTGGGTTTTGGAGGACTAATTCTTCTGTTTTTGCTCTTGATACTTTCAATACTCTTGATGAGGAGAGGAAGAGAACCTCCAGTGAGAGAGGTACCGTCACCACCAAGAAGAGAACCACCGCCAAGAAGGAGAAAGAGACCACCAAGGGTAGTGAGATAGAAATAATTTTTCAAGGAAAACCTTTTGGTTTTCCTTCTCTTTTTCCCACTAATCACAACCCAACCTTCCACGACCTTGAGAGAGCCATAAGAGTTCAGAGTAGAACTAATAAACTCACGAGACTCATAACCTCAAGTGGTGTCTTTGAATCAAAAATAGCTTTGAAATATCTTGTATTGAAAGTTGGAAAACCAGAAAGCCTATGATGGTTTGTGAGATAATCTCCATAGGTTTTTAAATCACTTCTTCAACTGAATATATGCGTATCGCTCATCTCAACCGTGATAGGTGTCAGTTCAAAAAATGCTCCTATCTCTGTATCAAGTACTGCCCTGGGGTGAGAATGGGAGAGGAAACCATCATAGAAGAAGAGGATTCAGGCTATCCCATAATCTCTGAAGAGCTCTGTACTGGATGTGGAATCTGTGTCCATAAGTGTCCATTTGATGCCATAAGCATCGTTAACCTTCCCGAGGAACTCGAACAACCCATCCATCAGTTTGGAGTCAACTCCTTTCGGCTCTTCAGACTTCCAATACCAAGGAAGAGGAGTATCTTGGGGCTCATAGGGGCAAATGGAATTGGAAAAACCACAGCCTTACGGATTTTGAATGGAGAGATTATGCCAAATCTTGGAGATTACGAATCCATTGAGAAAAAAGATCTCTCAAGGTACTTTAGAGGCTCTGAACTTCAGGCTTACTTTGAAAAATTGGATAGTGGATTGAAAACAGTTTCAAAACCTCAGAACGTCTATAAAATCTTGAAAGTCACCAAGGGTCGTGTTTCTGAGCTTTTAGAGAGAGTGGATGAGAGAAGTGTCTTGCGAGAACTCACAAAAAGGCTTGAGATTTCTGAGATTTTGGAGAGAGATGTTGAAAATCTTTCTGGAGGAGAGCTTCAAAGACTCTTAATCATAGCCTGTTGTTCAAAAGATGCCGATCTCTACTACTTCGATGAACCCTCCTCGTACCTCGACATACGCCAGAGATTGAGGATGGCTCAGGTGATAAGAGAGCTTTCAGAGGAAAAAACGGTGGTTCTTGTTGAGCACGATCTTGCTATTCTTGACTATCTCTCAGACTTTGTACACATCTTCTATGGAAAGCCCTCTGTTTATGGCATCGTCTCCCAGCCTTATGGAGTGAGAGCTGGAATAAACACATACCTGTCAGGATACATCCGAGACGAGAATGTCAGATTTAGAGATAGTGAGATCACCTTTGAGGAAAGAGGAAAGATATGGGAGTCAAGAGAGATTCTGCTCTCCTATCCAAAGCTTACAAAGAGGTTTAAAGGGTTTTCTCTTGAGGTTGAGAGTGGAGAGATATATAGGGGAGAGGTTTTGGGAATAGTTGGACCAAATGCCACTGGAAAATCAACTTTCGTGAAGTTACTTGCAGGAATTGAAAAACCTGAAGAGGAATTTCAAACAGATTTGAAGGTTTCGTACAAGCCCCAATACCTCAAGGCAGACTTTTCTGGAGATGTGGAGGAGGCTCTCTTTCAGGTGGCTGGAGAGAAACTCCAAGAGAGTCACTACATATCAGAAATCCTTGAGCCTTTAGAACTTTTAATGCTCTTTGAGAGAAAAGTTTCAGAGCTAAGTGGGGGTGAGTTGCAGAGGTTGAGTATAGCATTGTGCCTTTCAAGAGAGGCTGAACTTTACCTATTAGATGAACCCTCTGCATACCTTGATGTGGAACAGAGACTTTCAATGTCCAAAGTCACAAGAAGATTGATGGAGAGGAGGGAGAGTACGGCTCTCGTGGTGGAGCACGACATAGTGAGCACAGACTACATCTCAGATAGAATCATGGTTTTCTCTGGCAATCCCTCAAAAAAAGGCTTTGGCTCAAAACCTTTTAGTTTGAGAGAAGGAATGAACGACTTTCTGAAGAGGTTTCAAATCACCTTCAGGAGAGACCCAGAGAGTGGAAGACCGAGGGCGAACAAGAAAGACTCAAAGCTCGATCGAGAACAGAAGAGGAAGGGGGAGTACTACTATCAAAGTTAGAGGAGCTTTTTAACCTTTGAAAGGATCTCTCTATGAATCTTTTCAATCTCCCTCAAACCATCTATTCTCTCTATCAAAACGGAATCCTCTCTCAAATCATCGAGGATTTTCAAGTAATTTGAACGAATTCTTTTCAACTTTTCTTTGCTCTCAAACAACTCTTTAAAGTGCCTGGATTTTTTCATCCGTAAAAGACAGGTTTTCACTGGCACATCAAGGAATATGGTGAGGTCTGGAATTCTCGCCTTGAAGTTTATCTCCTTCAACCAAGAGAGCTCAAGATTTAAGGACTGGTAGGCCAAAGTGGAGAAAAGATACCTATCTGTTATCACGCAAAAGCCTGCATCCAGGTGAGGCTCAATCTCGCAGTGAAGGTGATCCAACCTATCTGCCGCAAATAGGAGTGCCACTGTTTCAGAAGATAGATCTTTCAATCTTCCTTCAAGCACCATTCTAATGATTGTCCCTATCGGACCGTAGGAAGGCTCTTTTGTAAGATGAACCCTTAAATCTCTTTCAAGAAACCAACTCTTTAAGAGGTTAGCTTGGGTTGTTAGACCTGATCCATCGATGCCCTCAAAGGCGATGAAGATTCCTTTCTTTCTTACACTTTCTTTTTTCATCTATACCGAGACCTTTTTAAATAAGTAACTTTTAAGATTTTTGGTTTCAGAGGAATAGAAACGTTTATATTACACCCAAGAAAGGATTTTTGGTGTTTTGAGTGTACAAAATAATCCAAGACACAGTACATGGTGCCATAAAGCTTAAAGGATTGTTCATGGACTTGATCTCCACTCCAGAGCTTCAGAGGTTGCATGGGATAAAACAGCTTGGATTCTGCTACCTTGCCTTTCCTGGTGCAAACCACACCCGTTTCGAGCACTCCTTAGGTGTGGGACACTTGGCATTGAGGATTGCAGAGGAGCTTGAGCTCTCCAAAGATGAAAAGAGACTTTTGATAGCTGCTGGAGTGCTTCACGATGTTGGACATCCTCCATACTCCCACACTCTCGAGTACCTCCTGCACCAGCTTTTGGGAGTAGATCATATGGAACTCACTAAGAAAATAGTTGAGGGAGAGTACAGCATAACAGATTCAGAGAGGTCAAGTATTCCAGAGATCCTTGAGAGACACGGTTTGGATGTGAAGGAAGTCTCGGAATTAGTTAGAGGTCCAGAGACCTATTCTGAGTGGACCTTAACACCTTGGATATTCAAAAGAAAGCCTCATAAAGCTTCCCTTCCCCCATATCTTGCACAGATAATTCACTCAGAAACCGATGCAGACCAAATAGATTATCTGTTGAGAGACGCCTACTACACCAACGTTGCCTATGGAGTGATAGACAAGGACAGACTCCTAAAGAGCTTTGAGATCTACAAGAATGAGCTTTTTATAAGTAAAAAGGGAATCTACGCTGCAGAGGGAATGCTCCTGGCAAGAGCCTTGATGTACTCTGCAGTCTACTTTCACCACACCGTAAGAACTGCGGAGATCATGCTCTCTAGGGCTTGTGAGCCCTTGATTGAGGAGAAAAGGGATGAGATACAAAAGATGATAGATGCAGAGCTGTTCTGTGAGATGTTGCAAACTCCGGGCTATGTGGGGGAGATTGCAAAGAGATTGAAGTACAGGAGACTCTTCAAGAGAGCCTACACTCTTCGTACAGCAGACCTTGAGGAATCTCAGAGGGAGGCATTATCAAAGCTTTCTGACATTCATCTTAGAAGGTTGGCAGAAGAAGAGCTTGCAAGAAAAGCTGGAGTTTCAGAAGGGCACGTTATGATAGACCTTCCAATGCCAGAACTTCTGGTTTCAGAACCCAGGATTCACAGAACAGAGATAATGGTGCTCGATGGGGAGCCCAAGGTGCTCTCTTCCTTCACTCCCATAGCCAGAGCCTTGAGAAAGAGGAAGGTTCCAGATTGGGTTTTGATGATCTTTACTTCAAGAAATGAGAGGAAGAGGGTTTCAAAGGTTGCAGAGAGGGTTTTGTTTGGTTGATATGAAAAAAAGAATTGGAAAGTTTGCATCTCATCTCGTTGAAGAGGGCGAGACGATAGGCCTTGGTACAGGTTCCACATCTTCAGAGTTCATAAGAGCCTTGGGAAGAAGAGTGAGAGAGGAAGAACTCGAAATCTATGGGGTTCCAACCTCCTACGAAACAGAGATTCTGGCAAAAGATGAGGGAATCAAACTCTGTTACAATCTCAAGATTGATAAAGCCTTTGATGGGGCAGACGAGGTGAATCCAGATCATCATCTCTTGAAGGGAAGGGGAGGGGCACTTTTCAGAGAGAAGATCGTGGATTATCATGCAAGAGAGTTTTATGTTTTGGTGGAGGAGAAAAAGCTTGTAGGAAGGCTTGGAGAGAAATTTCCAGTATCTCTTGAAGTACACCCATTAGCCTTAGAGCTTGCAATGAAAAAGCTCGAAGGTTTTGGAAAACCTAACTTAAGGTTGTCTGAGAGAAAGCCCATCATCACAGACAATGGAAACTTTTTGGTTGATCTTAAAATGGTGGTGGAGGATGCAAAAAGAACAGAGAGAGAACTCAACTCAATCCCTGGAGTTTTGGAGAATGGGATCTTTACAAGAAGGTGTAAGCTCATCATTGGAAGAAGAGAGAGAGTAGAAATTCTTCAAAAAAACTCTAAATCTTCTTTGTAACAATTCTTGAGAGATAAATTAGAATCGTAAAACCTAATAATATAAGAGGCAAGAGTAAAGAAACCCCAACTCTCTTTGATCTCTGAGCCAAGGAAGCCTTGATTCTTGCAACCTCGAGCATCTCAAGAGCCAAATCCAATTCCTCATTCCCTTTCTCAACTCCCTCAAGAACTCTCTCTGCAGCTTCTACCAGAGGCTCCACTTCAGAGAGCTTTTTTTGAATGCCTGATTGCCATTTTTCAATCCTCTCAAGGGACCATTTTGCATCTCTCTCAAAGTGACATCCATTTTGGTTACATGAGTTGGGCATCCCCTCAATCTCAAGAGAAAGGTTTGGGCTTTTAAATTCCCAAGTGTGAATTCTCGAGTCAAAGGGAGTTCCAGACTCTGCCATCTTGGGCATGTGGCAGTTCTTGCACTCGCTTCCCCCAACAAAGTGATAGCTTCCCACAAACATCTCTATCTGAGGATGCAGAGGAACCTCCTCTGAAAGAGATGGATAGATGGTGTGACACCTGGCGCAAAGATTTAGACTCTCACTTCTGGTTTCTCTCTTGAACTCTGAGGCGTGTGGATCGTGGCAGACCACACATGTAATTCCATACTTTGCCTCTTTCAAGTTAGGTTTCTCACCCTTTGAGAGTATGTAATCTGCACTGTGACACCTTAGACAGTAGTCTTTTGCATACTCGTTGTTCTTAAGGTTCCTCAAAGCTTTTGAGTGTTCTGATTTTTTCCAATCGTTGAACTGTTGTCTGTGCATCTTAGATGTGCCATCATCCCAAATAACAGGTTCTTCTTTAAAGTATGAATTGTAATCTTCCCAGGGAAAAACCTCTTCTCTCTCCTTCTCCTTCCAGGAAAATCCAAAGATTCCCTCTGGTAATGAAGTTCCCCTGGTGTGGCATCTCCCACAAACTTGTGCTCCATAATCAACGAAGATGGTTCTATCCCTTTCTACATGATCTGAGCCAGGACCGTGGCAAGCTTCACATCCCACAAACATCTCTTTAAAGGTGACAACCCACTCTTCTTTTGTTTGGGTTAACTTAAGACCTGTCAAATGACAACCTGAGCATCTCACATCATAGGAATCTTCATTTAAAGGTTCTTTAGGATTTCCATCTTGGTCAAACCAAACCTCATAATCAGAGAGAACCCACTCCTTGGTCTTGGTATTCCACTGAATAGGTAGCACATAGAGAGAACTCCCAATTCTTGTTAGATACCTCTGCTTCCAACCTCCAGCACCATGGGTGTAGAGTACCTCGTACTCTCTATCTCCCAACTTTACATAATATCTGTTTTCTCTGAAACTCAACTTCACCTCTATCCTCTTAAGTGCTTTGAAAGTAAGAGTCCCCCTAAAGTCTCCCAGAACAAACTTGGGTGTAGCCGCGTTATGGACTTTGGAGTGAAGGGAGGTTTGCCACTTCAGATAGATTTCAGGATGACAAGTTTTGCAGCTCTCAAAACCCACATACTCTGCCTCATGGGATGCCCCAAGATTTGAGGAGACAGAATAGGTTATTGCAAATAGATTCAGGACAAGAATCCAAATTATAATTTTCATCTTCTCTCCTTCTTTCAAAGGTTGCTATGCTATAACTGCCAACTATACAACCGTAAAGTTTATAAACGTTAAGGGTTATATTTACACAAGTTCATATGAACGAGTGTTCAGGAGGAAATGAAATGAAAAGAAAATTCTCAAGTATGAGGCTCTCTTCAAGAGCAAAAAGACCTACTTTTATTTTCAAGAATCAACGGAGGTGAAAAGATGAGAAGATTAGGTGCAGTTTTAGCATTTTTTGCAATGGTTCTAACTTTAAGCATCTCTGCAGAAGAAGCAAAGCTTGTGGCTTTGAAGGTTACAGAACCTCCAGTTCTCGATGGAGATGCTTCAGATGCTGCCTGGTCCCAAGCTTCGCCATTGAAGATTCAAACCTTAAACGGACCAGAGATTACTTTGAAGGCAGTTTACACAGAAACAGATATTTATATTCTTGCAATTTGGAGTGATTC
>JBHIDS010000024.1:0-16712 GCA_046760205.1 Candidatus Methanofastidiosia archaeon | reverse complement strand
AACAGTTTTGTCAAGCCAATTCTTCCAACGATTAAACCTTTATAAAGATTTTGGTCGCTTAGTGGGTTTTCAATTGTGTAAGTAAACCTTTTAAACTCCAACTTAAAGAGATATCATGTTTGCCTCATGGTGCGTCTTTGGAATCTTTTGCCTTGAGGGCGAACTCAAAGACTATGAGTTGTTCTCAAATCCAGAGAGCTTTTTGAAGTTGAAGGAAGGAGAAGTTTGTGAGGAACTCATAAAGCTTTCAAAGAGGCATGGGGATTTGATCCTGGAGGATGAGAGGATTGCAGAAAAGTTGGGACTTTTATGGGAGTTCCCAAATCCAGCAGGAATTTTTTTGAGAAAAAATCTCTTTGAACTTGCAAAAAGGTTTAAGATAGATCTCAAGAATTTGATGCATGAAACCTCTCTAAAATTAGCAAGGTCTGGAGTGAGGAAGGCTTCTGGAAGAAGGGACAGGATGATCATCTCTGGAGTAAAGAGTATGGAGGATCTTGACAGTGCCATAAATCTTTTCTCAGAGAGACTGAGGGAGTGGTTCTCTCTTTATAATCCAGAGCTTGCAAGAGAGATTTCCTCTAACCTCAAGTTTGCCGAGAGAGTGTTGAATCTTGATGTCATGCCCTCTGAGATGGGAGCAGAACTCTCTGAAGAGGACAGGAAGGTGATAGTATCTTTAGCTCAAACAACCCTCGATCTCTTTGAACAAAGGAGAAGAACTGAGGAATACGTCACTAAAGAAACCACAAAGCTTGCCCCAAATGTTTCCAGCCTTCTGGGAGCCATTCTCACTGCAAAGCTCATCTCAGCTGCTGGGGGATTGAAGGAACTTGCAATCTTGCCTTCCTCCACCGTCCAGCTCCTTGGGGCAGAGAAGGCTTTGTTCAGGCACTTGAGATACGGTGCAAGCCCCCCAAAGCACGGCTTGATATTCTCATATCCTCTGATAAGCTCTTCTGCTTGGTGGCAGAGGGGAAAGATTGCAAGAACGTTGGCATCAAAGATTGCAATCCTTGCAAAAGTCGATCACTTTGGTGGAGAATTTGTGGCAGATGATATTGAAAACGAAATTCTTAAGAGAGTGGAGAGTGTGAGAAGGGCTTTTCCAAAGCCTCCGAGAAAGAAACCTAAAAGGAGGTTTAAGAGATGAAAACACATCACCTCTCTCCCCATATATTCTTAAAAGAGGAAAAACTTCTAACCAAGAATTTGTGTCCAGGAGAAAAAGTTTACACAGAGAAACTCATAAGTAAGAATGGAATAGAGTACAGATTTTGGAATCCTTCAAGGTCAAAGCTTGCCTCTGCAATCTTAAATGGTCTTTCACACTTTCCATTTACGAGAGATTCAAAGATTTTGTATCTTGGAGCAGCCACTGGCACAACAACCTCCCATATCTCTGATGTGGCTGAAGAAGGGATTCTGTTTTGCATAGAGTTCTCTCCAAGAGCCCTGAGAGAACTTATTTATGTTTCTGAGTCAAGGAAGAACATCATCCCTATCTTAAAAGATGCCTCAAACCCAAAGAGCTATGCCGACCTTGTCTCACAAGTAGATATTATCTACCAGGACATTGCTCAGAAGAGACAATCAGAAATTCTCATAAAAAATCTAATCTTTTTAAAGGAAAATGGTTACGTTTTCATGTGCATAAAGGCAAGGTCAATAGACGTCACTTTAAAGCCCAAAGAGATATTTGAGAGAGAGATCAACTTTCTAAAAGACCATCTTAAGATTCTGCAAACCATAAACCTTGAGCCATTTCAGGCTGATCACATAATGGTTGTGGGGAGGAAGAAATAGATGGGGATTATGGTTTTGTGAGAACCTTCTTCCTTCTTTTGCATATCTTTTAGGTTTGGATATGATTATTTCTTGTGGTTTAAAAGATTTATAGAGATATTATGACATCCCCATTTATAGTCTCTGCTAGGATGAAAACTTCAGGTTTTTCTGCGTTGTATCCCTTTACGTGATGATTTTTTAAAATCTCGAATGTAACATTCTCGAGATACACCTCAATCTCACCATGGGTGTTTTCTAGATCAAAGCTGCATGAAAGGTTCAATCTTATCTCAATACCCCCATTGGTGGTTTTAAGGTTGTAACTTCCCTTCCCCTTTATGGTAACATCTATTTCTCCGTTGACTGTCTCAAGCTCAATCATCTCCCCTTCAAGAACTGAAGAGATTTTTCCATTGGTGGTTTTAGCATCTATCTTTCTGGAATTTACATTAAAAATTGAGAGTTCTCCGTTGGTGGTTCTCATCTTGAGACTCTCTGAGGAAACGTTTTCTACATATATTTCTCCATTGATAGTTTTGAGAGAAATTCCTTTAAAGTTTAGATCGGATGGTATGTAAGCCGTTATTTCTGCACTTGTTTCAACTAAAGAAAAAGTCTCTTTGGATTTGATCTCAAGCCTTAGGTAGATAATTTCTCTCTCTTTCTCCTTTGAAAAGTTCACCTCAATCTTTTCAAGTTTTCTTTCAGCCTTTCTCTTTGAAGTGCTCCAAGCTCTCTTCTTCACAGTTATTTTGTACTCCTTTCTATCCCATGTTCTCAAGGTGATTTTTCCATTGTAGGTTTCAAAGTCTATATCAAGCTCTCCAACATCTACTCTGTCTACAAACTCAAGAGTCTCTGATGCCTCAAAGTTCTGTGAAAAACATCCCGAAATCAAAACCACAAGGATTAGGATTAATCTCTTCATTTTTCAACCTCTTACGGAAAGTAATAGGAAGTTCTATCTATGATGTAAGATTCTCCTCCGCTCTCAATTGGAGCTGCAGCCACCACATTTGAGAAGTTCCAGCCAACCTTTTTGAAAACGTAAGGCTGATCAAACCAGGAGTTGGTTGGATCCACCATTATCCACTTCCCCTCGATATAAACCTCAACCCAACTGTGTCCAAGCTGTCCAAACGTTGCTGCTGTGGCAATCACCTTTCTTGCAGGAATTCCAACACTTCTTGCCAAAGCCACGTACATGGTTGCCTTCTGGTCACAGACACCCTGTCTGGAAGAAAGCATCTTTTTCATGTTGTAGCTTGCCTCTACATTTCCATACTCGATGTTCCTCAAAACCCATTCCATGAGAGCATAAGCCGTTTCTCTCTCGTTTTTTCCCTGGGCTATGGAGGATGCAAGCTCAAAGGCCCCGTGATAGTTCCAACCATAAGATGCCACCATGTTGTTTCCAGAAGGTGGGGAGTTGGAGAGAACGTATGCCCAAAAACCCTCTGGAGGCTTGAAGGGTGTTGTTCCATTGAGAAACCTCTCTAGATCTTCAGGTTTAAAGTCGTTGTACATGGATTTTGGAATCTCCTCAAGGATTTTCAAAGCCTCTTGCCTTAACTCAGGAGAAATTGAGGCGAGAATTCTATCCTCTCTAGGACCATACCTAAGATTTTGATAGGTTGGATTTAAGAGGATTCCCAAAATTCCTATGAGTACCAAGATAAATCCCACTCTCAAGTAAAGCACAGACCTTGGAGTTTTTTCCTTTGTTCTCGTTTTCATGCTCTCTTATCCTCCTATCTTTTCTTTAATTTAAACCTTTTGGTTCTCAACATCTTTTTTGCAAACTTAAATGCAACCCTTATGTTTCTGTTTCCTCCCCTAGATCTCTTTTCTATGTAAGTTGAGAGACTTCCCTCATCTACGGACTCTCTAACTCGCTCCATTTCATATAGAAAGACATTTAGGTTGTGTAGGGCAAGAATGACCTCAGACTTGCTGGTGGGCTGGATCATCTCTTTTAGACCATACTCCTCACAGATATCACAACTGCATTCAGGAAGTTTTGTAAGATTTTTAAGATCTTTTAACCTGTTTAACTTTTCTGGATGAACGTATTCCTTGTAGGCTGCAGCCACCACATAGGTCCAGGAATCGAAGGTATCGACACCAAGATAGGAGAGGGCAAAGAGGGCTGGAAATCCTGTGATTCCAAAACAGTGAAGAGGCTTTTGAGTGGATAATCTTGTGGAGTAGATGAGATTTACTAGATGCTCATAATGGCTCTTTCTTGGAACCAGAGAGCCTATGCCATAGCCTGAAAACCCCTTACTCAATTTTTTCATATAACTTTTGATTTCCAAAGGGTTAGAACCATGGATGGCGCCATAGAGCTTCATTTTTTCGTTGTTTTGGAGCATCAAGTTCGCAGCCTCGATACTCTTTTTAAGCCTCCTCAATCTCTCTCTTTCACTCAAGTTTGGGAGAATTGGGTAGTCGAAGGTTATTCCAACATCACACCCACTTCTCTTCTGGTATGATAAAACCTCAAGGGGTTCAAGCTCTACCCCTTTTTTCATGTACTGGAATCCTCCACTATCCAAAAATATAGGTTTTTTGGTTTTTAAAACTCTATGAATTCCTCTCTCAAATACCTCTTTCCTTCTCATCTTGTACTGAAGTATGTGGTAAAGACTCAAGATAACGGAAGAAGCCTTCTCCCAGGGCTTTGGATAGTCCTCATCGATCCAGAGGTCCCAGATGCCGTAAGATGTGGCTACCACTGGAATGAGTGCAGGAGTTTTTATCTTTCCATGCTCGGTCTTGAGGACTTTGAGTTCTGCCAAACCATTTCCCACCAAATCACCTAAGAAGAGATGCTCCGGCCGGGATTTGAACCCGGGTTTTGGGATTTCACCAAAAGTTACGAGAGTCCCAAATGATTGGCCGAACTACACTACCGGAGCCACAACAACCCTTTTTCAATTGGATTTATAAAGTTTTTCCTAAACCTTTCTAAGAAGTCTCGCAAACTCTGATTCCTCAATCTTTAGTAACCATCTTCCAAGCCTTTCGGTTAGGTTGTAATAATTTTTCAGTTTTCCCAAACTTTCAATATCCTTTTTTGCTCTCTCATCATCAACATCTTTTAAAATTTCAAGGCTCTTTTCAATTGTATTTAACATGATCCTCACCTCTCCCTCTAACCCAAACTTCATTAAGTTTTTGGTCATCTCGAAAAAATCTTTTTCTGCAAAGTAGTAGACTTTCCTGTCTTTTGGAATCTTTCTTCTCTTTACTATCTTCCATCTCTCAAGGCTTTTTATGCACGTTGAGACCGTTGAGAGAGCATACCCAGATTTTAATGCAAGCTCTGAAAGACTCAATTCTTTCTCGAAAAAAAGGATTCCATAGAGCTTTGCATAAATCTCGTTTACTCTATAGAACCTGGCTGTATCCTGTAATCCTCGAATCACTATGTTTTCTGCCTCTCTGACTTTCTCATTCATACTAATCTTCTAATTTCATCCTTTATATAACTTTCGGTAATTTCTGAACTTTCGAAAATCACCGAAAGATTTAAATAGTAGTATGTCAAACTCTCCTTAGGTGATGTGATGAATCTAAAGTTAACAAGCCTTGTAATTGCAGCAATGCTCCTCTTTTCCATCCCTCTTAAAGCTGAGGAAATATTCAGTATAACACCAGTTCTACCAAAAACCAACTTTGCACCTGGAGAGAGCAACATTCAGATTGGACTCTCGGTGACAAATCAGAGTGCAGATGACCTTGAGGATGTCAACGTGGTACTTCTTCTCTCTCACCCCTTCAGTCCCTCACAGGTTCTAAGTAAAACCCTCCGGAGCGATACCTTTGAGATTGGAAAGTTGGATTCCAAAACATCTAGGCTTGCCCTTTTCAAAATTGATATTGCAAGAGATGCAAGAGCAGGAAGCTATGAGATTCCAATTCAAATCTATTACAGGGAAGAAGGTGGGGAGATGTTGGATGTAAAGCAGAGTAACTTCTCTCTAACCATAAATATCACAGGTGAGACTTTAGTGGATATTTTAGAAGTTGAACTTTCTAAGGAGAACTTAGAGCCTGGAGAAAATTTTGAGATCTATTTGAGAATCTCAAATGTTGGAGACAACGCCCTTGAGTGGCTGAAAGTTTCACTTCCCCTGATGCCTGAAACTCCAATAGTTTCTCTGTCCTCTTCTGAGAAGGTATTCAGAGATGTTGGAAGAGGAGAAAGTGTAAATGTAGAATTCAAGTTGAGTGTCAACAAAAACACAGAGCCAAGCAACTACGCAATACCCCTCCTTCTAACCTATCTCGATGAGACCAAACAACTCCATCAAAGCCAAGAGAATCTTGGAATCATAGTTAAGGGAAAGGCGAAGTTGGACATGGCTGGAATCAGACTGAATCCTGAGGAGATATTTGCTGGAGATCGTGTGACTCTTACGATAACGTTGGATAACACAGGTACCGGGGATGCAGATGCGGTGAGTGGGGTTTTGAGGTCTCAGAACCAGAGTTTCGAATCCTACTCCGGAGAGATAAAGAAGAACGACAGTGGTGCTCTTTTCTTCTCCTTCAAAGTTCCAAGAGATGCGCCCCAAAAGATTTCCTACACTCTTAGTGTAAAGTATGAGGATGATTTTGGGAGTCATGAATTTGAAAGAAACCTTGAGCTCGAGATTACTCAAAAGGAAGAAGTAGAGGGAATGGTTTACGTGGAGGTTTTGGCAGGCATCGTTGTGATTTTAGTCATTCTCTTTTGGTATCGTAGAAGAGGAAAGTGAGGTAGATGAATCCAGTCCTTTTCATCGCTATCAAAGAGATTTCGAAGCACAAGCTAAAAACCTCACTCATAGTTTTCGCTGTCTCTCTTGGAGTCATCTCCATGGTTTGGTCAAACGCTTTTATGAAAGGGATGGGAGATGAGTTTAAGGTTAAGACCATAGACATCTGGACATCTCACATTCAAGTACTTCCTCAAGAGGGGAAGGACTACGTTGAAAAAGCTGAGAGCAAGAAGAGAATGATAGAAAGAATCCCTGGAGTATCTGGAGTTTCTCTGAGAGTGGAAGATCAGATTCTCATGAGCTCTGAAAAGAAGAGAAAGGAGGCACAGCTTTTGGCTGTGGAACCAAAGAGCGAGCAAACTGTTACCTTCTTACATGAAAATATAACCTCTGGAAAGTTTCTGAGAGATAATGACAAGAACAAGGTTATTCTTGGGGAGAGGCTTGCAGATGATCTTGGGGTAAATGTTGGAAAAACCGTTTCAATAGTGTTTTCAAATGGCATTTCCAAGGATTTCAAGGTCATTGGGCTTTTTAGGTCAGGGTTCTATGAGTTTGACACCGCCTTTGCAGTGATACCTTATGAGGATGCACTTTCAAGTCTTGGAGAGAGAAATATGGCATCCTCAATCGTCGTTCGTCTCGTAGAGGAGGAGGAAACTGATGAAGCCGTTATAAGAATAAAGCAAATCATCCCCCAAGATGATGTGAAGACTTGGAAGGAGCTTTCATGGTATGTAGAGCTTCTACTACAGTCTCAAGAAATGTTGAATGTTTGGGTTGTCTTCTTCATTTTAATCACAGCAGGATTTTCCATGGGTTCTGCCATGGTGATTAAGGTTTCGGGAAGAATAAAGTATATTGGAATGATGAAGTCCATAGGAGCCAGGAGGAGCTTTATTCTCAAAAACTATCTCTTGCAGGCTGCTCTCATTGGACTTTTTGGAGGAATTCTTGGAGATCTTCTCGGATACTTAACTGTTTTGGAGTGGAAGGCTCGTGAAATAGTAATTGAAGGAGCAGAAGAAGTTTATGGAGTTGCCAGCTTTCCTGTAAAGCTTGAACCTCAAGTCTTAGTTTACGGGCCTATTTTTGCAATTATTGCCTGTTCTCTCTCAGCCCTCTATCCTGCATGGAAAGCCTCGAAGTTGGATGTCGTGGAGGCGGTGAGGCATGCTTAGAAGCCCTGTGCTCTTCATAGCAGCAAAGGAGCTAGCTTCTGAAAAGAGAAAACTCGCAATTCTCGTGCTTGCAATTTCTGCAGGGGTTATGACTTACATAGTTTTTGATGCAATGTTTGCAGGTTGGGGGGATGATATTTTGAGCAAAACAATAGACATATGGACCTCACACATGAAGGTACTCCCTTCAGAGGATAAACTCTATGTTGAGAGGGTATCGAGCAAGGTATCTGCCATTGAAGCACTCCCAAAAGTTGAAAGTGCGGCTGCACGAATCATCTTTGCATCCTTTGTGAAGAGCAAGAGCAAACAGAGAACTGCCCTTTTCCTTGGAATTCAGCCTGATAGAGAGAAAGAGGTAACCACAATCCATGAAAAGATGATTTTTGGAGAGTTTTTGACAGATAAAGATAAGAACAAGGTTATACTTGGATCAAAGCTCGCAAGAGATTTGAAGATTGATATGGGAGAGAGACTCACTGTGATTTTCCCTAACGGAGAGGTGAGAGAGCTCAAGGTAAAGGGAATATTCAACTCAGGCTATTATGAGTTTGATTACTCTTTTGTACTCATACCATACGACACAGTCACTGAGGTTTTCGGAGTTGAAAATGTTGCCTCAGAGATAATAATAAGATTTGAAAATGAAGACGATGTGGAGGATGCTTTGATCTTTGTGCAGGGGATTGCGCCCACAGATAATGTAAAGAGCTGGAAGGTTCTTGCAGCTTATGTCCTTGCAATGCTAAAGGCAGAGGGAATGGGTTCAAACTTCACAATTATCATCATTGTTTTAACTGCAGCCTTTGCCATGGGAAATGGGATGATAATGAAAATCTCAGACAGGACAGGTTATATAGGAATAATGAAGGCAATAGGTGGAAGAGGGAGCTTCATACTAAAGGTCTATCTTCTTGAATCCATCCTCATTGGCATGACTGGAGCCTTTCTTGGGGAGTTTCTTGGCTTTCTCGTGGTACGGTACCTGAAGGTCCATCCCTTTGTATTTGAAGCAGCAGAAGAGATATATGGAACCACAGTTTTTCCTGTAGCATACAACCCTCCTGCCTTTCTCTTTGGACTTGCCTTTGCTGTGGGAATCTGTGTGATTGCAGGTCTCTACCCATCCATCAAGGCATCCAGGTTGAATCCTGTGGAGGCGATGAGACATGTCTGAGGATTACATCTTGGAAACCCAAAACCTTCGGAAAACCTATCTCATGGGAAAGGTTGAGGTTTATGCTTTGAGGGGAGTTGATCTTAAAGTAGAAAGAGGAGATTTTCTTGCGATAATGGGACCCTCTGGTGCTGGAAAATCCACCCTTCTAAACCTCCTGGGTCTCCTCGATACTCCAACTGCTGGAAAACTCATGATAAACGGAAAAGATGTTTCAGGACTTGGGGAGAATGAGAAGGCTGATTTTAGGTTGAGAGAGATAGGATTTGTGTTTCAGTTCTTCAACTTGATTCCAGAACTCACAGCTCTTGAGAATGTGATGTTTCCAATGATGCTTGCAAGAAGAAAGGGAAACTTGAAAAAAAGAACGAGAGAAGTTCTCTTAGATGTGGGTTTGCGCGAGAGTCTTCACTCCCATCTTCCAACAGAGCTCTCTGGAGGAGAACAGCAAAGGGTTGCAGTGGCTCGGTCTCTTATAAACGACCCCTCCATCATTCTCTTGGACGAGCCCACAGGAGATTTGGATGTGAAGTCTACGAGGGAAGTGGTGAATCTTTTAAAGACCATAAACAAAGAAAAGAGCCAAACCATCGTCATGGTGACTCATGAACCTAACGTTGGGAGAGCTGCTGAAAAAATAACCTATATCGAGGATGGAAGAGTGAAGAGGACTGAGATGAGGTAGGTTATGGATTCAAAAAGAGAGAACTTCTTTTTTTATTCTCTTCTCAAACTGCATATCGTACAGTTTTTTGTATAATCCTCTTCTCTCAAGGAGTTCTCGATGTGTCCCCTCCTCCACGATTTCTCCATCATCAAGAACCAGAATCTTGTCTGCTGCCATCACTGTGGAGAGTCTGTGGGCTATCACGAAGGTTGTTCTGTTCTTTAAAAGCTTTTCAAGGGCATTTTGAATTAGAAGTTCTGATTCTGAATCTAGGCTGGAGGTGGCTTCATCCAAGATGAGAATCTTTGGGTTTTTTAAAAGAGCCCTCGCTATGGAAATCCTCTGTTTTTCACCTCCCGAGAGTTTTATCCCTCTCTCTCCAACCTGGGTTTCATATCCCTTGGGAAGTTTTTCAATAAAGTCATGAGCGTTGGCATACTTGGAGACCTCTAAAATCTCAGAAAATTCTGCATCTCTTCTTCCATAAGATATGTTCTCTCTAACAGTTCCAGAGAATAAAACATCCTCCTGTAAAACTATCCCCATCTGGTCTCTCAGAAAATCGAGTTTTAGGTCTTTGACATCCACTCCACCAAAAAGAATCTTTCCATCTGTGGGATCATAGAATCTCAATATCAAATTCACAATGCTGGTCTTTCCAGACCCACTTGGTCCAACCAAAGCTATGGTCTTTCCTGCTTTCGCTTTGAAACTGACATTTTTCAACGCCCTCTCTCCTCTCCTGTAACTGAAGCTCACATTCGAAAACTCTATCTCACCTTTAACTTCATCTAAGGTTATGGCATCTTTTTTTTCAAAAACCTCCTCTTCGGTATCCAACATTTCAAAGATTCTCTCAAGAGAAGCAAGCCCTCTCTGAACTATGTTTATGAACATCACAAGCTCTACAACAGGTCTTATCAAAAGCCCGACGTAAAGGATGTAGGCTGTGAGCTCTCCCAGAGTCAAGGAGTTACGCATAACGAGATATCCTCCACCCCAGAGCACTAAAAGAATTCCAAACTGGGAGAGAAACTCCATGGCTGCATAAATTATCCCAATCTCTCTTCTACGCAGAAGGTTTAGATTGACAAACTCCAGATTTTGAGCGTGGAATTTCTCATATTCGCTTCTTTCCATGGCAAAAGACTTAACAACCCTGATTCCAGAAAGCATCTCTGTAACTATTCCAGTCATCTCTCCAGTCTTTTTCTGAATCTTCTTGCTCAAAATCTTGATCTTTTGCGAGAATCTAAACATCACCAAAAACAAGGCAGGGATGATGGTGACTATAAGAACTCCAAGATCAAAGTTCATCCAAAATATCACGATGATCACACCTATGAGGGTAACGAAGTGTCCAATCAACCTTGCAGCTGTGGCAAGAATCAAATCTTGAAGACTGTTCACATCTGTTATTATCTTTGAAACCACTCTTCCAGAAAGGGTGGATTCGAAGTAACTTAGGGAGAGTCTCTGGATGTGTTTATAGAGCTTCATTCGAAGGTCCATGATCACTTTCTGAGTGATTCTAAAGGTGTGGTACATGTTTATAAAGTAGATGCCTGCCTTTATCACAAAGAAAAACACAATGCTCAGGGAAATCTTGGTTAGGAGGGCAAAGTCTCCCCTAGGGTAAACCTCATCTATTATGTAGCGTGTTATTTGAGGTATGAGCACCGTCATTACAGAGTTTGTAAGCATCAATAGCGTTAGAAAAAATATGGTTTTGTCATGGGGTTTTAAGTAGTTCAATAATCTTAAGATGTATCTCATCTCTTTATGTTTTGAGGTTGCTCATAAAAGTTTATCGGTGAAGATTTTAAGCCTTCTTATCGCATCCAACTTCTCTTGCTTTTCAAGGCTTGCATTTTGGATGGCATCTTTTAGAATTTCTGTGGATTCATCCATTGCCCTTCTGTCTACTTCAAATGGAACGCCATCCTTTCCCCCATAGGCAAAGGAGAATTTTACAGGATCTGAATAACTTGGAGCATCTCCAAAGATGAGTTCTGATACGAGGGCAAGACCTCGAATTGTGGCAGGTCCTACTCCCTGAACTTCCAAAAAACCCTCAAAGTTTTCAGGTTGAAGCTCGTAGGCATTTTTCACCGCTTTCCAGTTCACCCTCTCTGGCATTTTAAAGATGTAATCTTTAGGACTCAAATCTGGCATCCATTCTTTTAGACTTTTTTGATCCTCTCTTCTCATGCTTTTAAAGAGGGTCTTGAGTTTTCTTGGATTCTCTCTCACCAAATCCAGAGACGTTTTCCTACACTCCCTGCTAGATTTGGAAGTGAGATCCATCACGACTTTTTCTCTCTTTCCAACGATTCCTTGGTGTGGTTCCTCTACAAAATCCCGAGTTTCAAACCACTGGTACCTTCTGGCATATCGAGTCTGGGGATTCATTCCCTGCTGGATAACACTCCAGGCTTTCTTCTCAGAGACGAACATGGAATGATGATACAAGTTGTAGGAGTCCTGAAGGCACGTGTTGTCCACTTTTGCGGTCATCTTTGATATGTACTTCAACCTTGTTGAATCCAGTCCCATCTCATCTGCAAGATGTTCAAGCTCCTCCAGAGCCTTTCTCGAGTACTTGCCCTTACCCCCAACAACCCCAATGCCATGAACCTCTGGGGAAAGAACTGATTTTAAAACAGCACAAACTACCGTAGTCGTGCCTGAGGAGTGCCAGTCGTATGCAAGGGCACATGATAAAGACTGAAACCATAGAGGATTTGAGAGTCTTTTTAGGGTTTTAGTTGTACCATACTCGAAGATGAGGATTGAGAATATCTCTTTTGCAAGCCTTCTCATTCTTGAGGTCAACCAGTGAGGAGCCTTTCCTGGGTGCAGGGGCAAGTCCATTACACCTGTTCTCATTGAGATAAATTTGTGTTGGGTGTATAAAAGGTTTTTTGAAGGTGAGTTTTAATAGTTAACATTCCAGCTTTCTCCTTTACATCAACATGCTAAATGCAAACAGAAAGATTTATATATATGGATTAAATTATACAAATAGCAAACACAAGAGGTGATGTAAAAAATGGAAATAACTGTGTACATAAATAAGTACAAACGTGTAAGATATGACTTTTTCAAATGGCGATATGAACTAAATATCTTACATAAAGTTGCGCTAGCTTTTGGCTTCGCATGCATAACTGGGTTGTTGGCACAGTTTAGGTTCTATTTGCCATGGACCCCTGTACCTATTACTGGCCAGACATTCGCTGTACTGCTCAGTGGAATTTTGCTTGGCAGATGGGGTGGAATTAGTCAGATTATTTATGCAGGAATTGGTGCTGCAGGGGTACCTTGGTTTGCAGGACGGCTTGGGGGCATGGGCGTCATTACTGGTCCAACAGGAGGATACATAATTGGTTTTATCATTGCAGCCTTCTTTCTTGGATACTTTGTAGACAGGTATATCAGATCAAGGAGCTTCCTCGCCATGTTTGCTCTAATGCTCTTTGCAAACTTTATGTTAATTCATGGACCTGGGCTATTACAACTCTATTTATGGTTATCTCTCGTCAAGGGCACTTCTATTGGAATCTGGGAGTTGCTAATGATGGGTACGATACCGTTTATAGTTGGAGATGTAACAAAGGTGGTTGTAGCTGCTGTAATAACGAGAGGAATTGTACCAAAGAGAGCTTATAATGGAGAAGTCGATACGGATAAATGGAAAAGTTGGCGAATACCATAGGTATATGCCAATAACACAGAGCGACCAACACCTCTTAGAAGGGGATTACAATTTAATATCAAAGTGGGAAAAATCAGTTCCACTCAAAATCATCCTCCCCCACGTCTTTCAAAAACTCTCTTTGAAATTCCTCTATGCTTGCAGGGATTGGCATTGGAACAGAAATTCCACAGATTATGGCTTCTCCAACATCGAGCCTTCTCATCTCCTCCTTGAAGTCTGAAAGATCATTTTCAGAGGAGAGGATGAGGTGCTCTCTGTCCTTTAGGTTGGTTAACAACATTATTATAACGGTGTTGAGCTGTGATATGACTTCCTCTGAGATTTTTCTCGGCATCTGGTCCACAACGCAAAGACCCAAACCAAACTTTCTTCCCTCTCTAACGATTCTTGAAAAAACAGTTCTCCTTGCAATCTCTCTTGAAAGAAGCTTGTGAGCCTCCTCCAAAACTATCAGAGTCTCAGAAACCTCATCTCCCCTTCTCTTTGCACTCATGAACCTTTCGAGAAGATATCTTGAGATTAAAGAGGTTATGAGTTTTATCGCTCTGTCGTCGTGCTCAAAGTCCCCAAACTCCACTATCAACGTTTTCTTACCCCTGAGCTTTTGAAAGATGTATCTGAGAGAGTCAAACTCCTCCCCTATGAATCTGTAGCTGAGCACTCCTCTGAGCTTTCTCTTGAGAGCATTTATGGTAGAATCCCTTATCTGGTTTGAGAAGTCAGAAACTATTTTCTCGGGTTCCACATCTCTTAGATATTCCACCCATTTTTTTCCAGATTTGTTTTTTATCATGTAGATTGCCTCTTCCTGAGCCTCCGTGAGCTCTGTGAGAATCTTCAAGTCCCCAGGTCTTAGGAGAGTGTAGGGTATGCTTACAGAAATCTCGTGTTCACTTCCTTCAAGCCCCAAAACCACCACATTCTTCATCCCACCAAGCCCTTTTGGAGAGAAACCATACTCAGAGTGAACGTCAAAGAGAATACAACCTATCTTTTGAAGAGACTCTTTTAAAATAATTTTTACGGTGTTGGACTTTCCAGAACCAGTCTTTCCAAAAACCCCAGAGTGCTTCTCTACAAAGGTTTTCAGGTCAAGGTTTACAGGTAGCTGCATATCTCTCAACCTTCCAATTTGGATGTAGTTTCTCTCTTTCCTCTTAAGGAAATGGAGATCAGATTCTCTCACCCTTTCAACTTGAGAGAATATCTTTGGTATGGACTTTGCACCCATAAGGCGATTCCCGCTCAAAACTCCAACTAACGATGCCTTTAAAACATAGTAGAATTGGGGTCCATAGATGCTCTCCACATCTTCTATGGAATTCTTGGAGTTTAAGGCTGCAATCCTGTCTGCAAGTGCAGATTCTCCAAGGTTTTTGGTATAAAGTTCTGAGATTCTTGCCAGGTAGGGAAAGTCGGAATTTATTAAAACCAGATTTCCAAGCTTTAAATCCTCCACGTTGCATCTCTCGTCCAACCTAACCTCAACCTCTCTCGAAGATGAGAAGATTATCTTTCCAAGCATGCTTTTAGTTGAAGGGAAGTTTTTAAGGTTTGTGTTTCTAGCTGAGGTTATCCAAAATCCTATGATAGTCTACAACTTCTCCAGCTGTCCCTGAAAGATACTCTCTTTGAAGTCCCTCCTCAAACATCTTCTCTCTTAATTTTGTTTGAAATATCTCTACCTTGTCTCTGAGAGATACATACTTGTGAATCTCCAAGAGAGGGTAGGGATAACCCAAACACAACTTGTAGTTTGAGAAGTAGACAAGATTTTCAAAGACTTTTTCTCCCAAGATATCCACCCGAAAGGCTCTTCCTTCATCGTGTAGTTTTGCAACGTAAATCTCTCCAAGGCACCTATACCTTCTTGCATCTATTAAATAATCTGGTATCTTGAAGTACCATCTACCTTTCATTCTCAAAGTTTTGGTGTCTGGAACACCTCTCTGAAGAAAGTTTATTCTGGTTTTCTTTGAGATGCCTACTACAGAGGCTCTCTCTCCAATTTTTCTTAAGGTTTTCCTTGCTCTCTCCCCAAAGCCCATCAAAGCTCCATCGTAGAGCAAAAGGTTACATCTCTTTGAGGCTTTTTTGAGGCATTTCAGCTCCATCGAGAATCTCTCATCATCCAATCTCGATCTCTGATAGGACTCTGTGGCATCGAAGATGAGGTACTTCTCCTCTTCAAATTTTTGTTCTATCTTGTGATTTTCATCGTAGATTAAATACCCTGCCTTCATCACTCCAATGCTCTTTACCCCATTTGACCATAAGATCACAGACCCCCCATCTATGGCTGCAACTTCTCTTCCTACACTTTTCCTAATAAAGGTAACCTCAAAACTCTCAAATTCTTTATTTTCATAGTATTTCTTGAGCTCTTGAACTATAGCTTCAAGCTCCATACCATAGCTTTTTAATCCTTCTTTATATTCCTTTGCAAGGAGGCGTTTGAATCAAAATAAGATGTAGGAGTTTTGATGAGTTGGGAGATGGAATTCCTGAAGAATTTGTGACTCAGGTATTTGGGGAGTTTGCCACTGGAAAGACCACCCTATGCCTTCAGCTTTGTGTGAGTGCTTCAAGGCAGAAAAAGCAATCTATATTCTGTGATACCGAGAATGGATTTTCTCCAAAAAGACTTTTACAGATGGGCGGTGAGGAGGTCTTGAAGAACGTCATGGTGCTTAAGCCTCGAAAATTTAAAGAACAAACTCAGGCAGTTGAGAGAATTGAAAAAATGATGAGTGAGAAAATAGGTTTTGTGTGTGTGGACTCCATGGTCTCCCTCTACAGGCTTGAGGCAAAGGACTATGAGTCAAGAAGAGAACTTTCCATAGAGCTTGGAAAACAACTTTTGATTCTCTCAAGGATTTCAAAGGAGTACAAAATACCTGTGGTAATTACAAATCAGGTTTATGAGAAGTTGGATTCAAAGGATGTCTCTCCAGTTGGAGGCGCAGTTCTCACCTATTGGTCAAAACTCATCTTAAAGCTTGAAAAGCTTGAAGGATTGGGGAAAAGAAGGGCAATCGTTATAAGGCATCCCTATGTTTCAGAAGGCGAGAGTTGTGAGTTTAAGATTGCAAGGGAGGGGATTGTAGAGATTTCAAAAAGCAAGGCTTTTTGAATTCCCAAAAATTCATAATTTTTGAGGAATTTGATCACTTTCTCTTTTTAACCTCAAACCTCTCCTCAAGCTTTCTAACAACAGCTTCTGCTGTTCTCTCAGAGACTTCTTTGATGAAGGTTCTCATCGCTATGAAAATGAGTGCAATGAGAACAATCCAGTAGATTAAACTTGTTACATCCATTTTACTCACACCACGGCAAACCCCGTGGACACGTTAGAGGTTCTCCTCTGATGCAAACCCATCAGGAACGTTAGAGGTTCTCATTTTATGAG
>JBHIDS010000023.1:0-16775 GCA_046760205.1 Candidatus Methanofastidiosia archaeon | reverse complement strand
GCAATTCGCTGGCCATCGTGAAGCAGATAAAGCAGGAGGTAAAAGAATTTCTAGACAAGGAAAACTCAAACAGGTCATAGATTGTTTCAAGGCGCTGCTAGATTAACGTTGATCTCATCGCTTCCATGAGAATTTAGTTGACATAAACGAAGTTTACATCTTAGAATTTAACATAGCTTTTCCTATTTCCTTGATAGTAAATGACGTTAACACAAACCTTTTTCAATGAATTATTAGACAGCTCATATAACCCCAAACCTTTTTAAACCAACTTTCCAATTGTAAATGGAGATAGAATGAAAAGAGAGGATGTAAAGAATGCCCTAATAGAGATGTGTAAAAGGGCTGTCATCAAGCTACCAAAGGACGTGGTGGATTCTCTCGAAAAGGCCTATGAAGATGAAACATCGAAAGTTGCAAAGATGCAGCTCAAGGCGATTTTGGATAACATAAAGCTTGCAGAGAAGAGCAAAAAACCAATGTGTCAGGACACTGGAGTTCTCATATTCTACGTTGACTTTGGAAAAGAAATCATAGAAAACATGGATTCCCTGATAAGAGAGGCTGTTTTAGAGGCAACCAAGACCATTCCACTAAGACCAAATGCGGTACACCCAATGACAAGGAAAAACCCAGGAAACAACGTGGGAGTAAGAATGCCCCACATCAACTATGACTTCACGAAAAATGAGTACACCCAAATAGCTGTGATGCCTAAGGGGGCAGGTTCTGAGAACATGTCCTCCCTTAAAATGATAAACCCTGTAGAAGGTTTGAAGGGAATAAAGAACTTCATCCTTGATACAGTCGTCAATGCTTCTGGAAAACCCTGCCCCCCCATAATCTGTGGGATTGGAATTGGAGGAAGTGCAGACATTGCCCTAAAGCTTGCAAAGAGAAGCCTTCTGAGGCCCCTAACAGAGAGAAATTCTGAAAGAGAGATTGCAAGGTTGGAAGAAGAGCTTTTAGAAATTCTAAACCAAACTGGCATAGGTCCCATGGGGCTTGGGGGCAAGAATGGGGTTTTGGGAGTGAACATAGAGTATGCCTTTTGTCACACAGCCTCTTTGCCTTGTGCTGTAAACATTCAGTGTTGGGCTGCGAGAAAGAGCGTAGGAAGGTTTTATGAGGAAGGAAGAATTGAGATCTTTTAGGTGGTTTAATGGTTGAAGAAAAGCATTTGAAACTTCCTTTAAGTGAGGAGGAGGTTAGAGCTTTGGATTTGGGTGATGTTTTATACCTTTCAGGAATCATATATACAGCAAGAGATGAGGCTCACATGAGAGCTTTGGAGTTCTTAAGGCGAGGTAGGAAATTGCCTGTTGAACTCAAAGGTTATGGGATCTTTCACTGTGGACCTTTGATGAGAAAGAATGGAGAATGGGAGGTGGTGGCTGCAGGTCCCACCACAAGCTCTAGAATGAACTTAATTGAACCTGAGTTCTTAGAGAGGTCTTCTGCAAGAGCCATAATAGGAAAGGGAGGAATGTCCAAGCCTACAGTTGAAGCAATGCAGAAGAATGGGGCTTGCTACTTCTCAATAACAGGTGGAGCTGCGGTGCTTGCAGCTGCAGGCATCAAGAAGGTTTTGGGAGTGCACTGGTTGGACCTGGGAATGCCAGAGGCACTTTGGGTATTTGAGACAGAGAACTTTGGACCTCTCATATGTGCTATAGATGCAAAGGGAAACTCGCTCTACGAGAGGGTCAAAAGAGAAGTTGATGTAAACGTTTCAAGGATAAGAGAAAACCTCTAAAGATTGTGCTCAAAAACCACCCTTATATAAGAAATAACCTAAAACAACAACTACCAAGATAAAAATCACTATCAAAGGCAAAATCCATTCTCTTTTTGGTTTTAAATACTTTGGCGGAAGTACTTTTTCCACATAAGTTGTGGTAAGTTTTTCTGCCTTTTTCTTTTCAGCTTTTACTTTTTTTTCACCCTCTTTTAACTCTACTTCTCCCTCTCCTCTTCGCGCTAGCAGCTCCTGATAGAGCCTTTCCCTCTCAGATCTTTTATCCTCCTTGATTCTTACAACTCTAGGTTCTCTAACCTCGTGAATCCTGCTCTCTCTGGGCTTTCCATGTCCAAGCCCCAGAAGAGTCAATCTTTTTTCACAACTTGGACAGATCTTATCTTGATAGAGTTTCTTTCTAATGCACTCAAAGTGAAAGTAAGTTTGACAATTCAAACAGTAAACTAACTGTTTGGTGTTTTCTGGAATATTTTTTCCACAAATGAGGCAATCATACATCATTACACCATTTTTCTTACCCCAAACTTTAATATAAGGTTTTCGGTGAGCATCGAAAGCTTTAATAATCCTCAATTCAATTAGATGTGTGATGAAACCGACAGCGTCTGACTTCTAAGAATGATGATAATCTGTCTAACTGATCTCCAAAACCTCATCAACAATCCTCTCTGCTAGGTTGAAGCCTGTAACCTTTTGCAATCCTCGCCAGGCTGGAATTGAGTTCAGCTCTATAAAATAGTAAATTCCATCACTCTCAAGAACATCAACTCCGCAGTAAAAGCATCCCAAAATCTCTGAAGCTC
The DNA here is from genome assembly GCA_046760205.1 of Candidatus Methanofastidiosia archaeon. Taxonomy (GTDB): domain Archaea; phylum Methanobacteriota_B; class Thermococci; order Methanofastidiosales; family SZ-28-30; genus JBHIDS01. The sequence goes on along the minus strand of JBHIDS010000023.1, from coordinate 14,213 downwards.
TAAGGCAAAGATTCTCAAGTTCCTCTGAGAGCTCTACCCTCTTCACTTTAGCTCCTCTCGAGACGTTGGTTTTCCAAGAGTCTGAGATGCGTTTTATACTCGATACAACCTCCCCGTTTAAAACAAAGACTCTGAAATCCTCATTTTTATGAGGAATGAACTCCTGAATGTAGTACACGAAATTTCCAAGCTCCAAGGCTCTAAAAACGTTATAGGCAGTGTCTTCTTCAAAAATTCTCACTATACCTGCACCCTGGGCACCAAAGAGAGGTTTTACCACCACTTCTTTGAGCTCTAAGAATGCTTCCATCGCTTCCTCCCGTGACTCTGTGCATATAGTTTTTGGCACCTTTATTCCCTCATCTTCCAAAAGAGAAAGGGTGTAGTACTTGTCCACGGTTTTCTCTATGCTTTCAGCAGAGTTTATAACTCCAACCCCAAGATTCTCAAGCCTATGAAGCACATCCATCCTAAAGATTATTTGCTCTAAGGAACCACCAGGAATTCCTCGCACCAAGATACATTCAAAATCATCCAAGCTCTCCTCTCCAATTCGAACTTTTGGGCAATCTCCAATTCTTGAGAAGAAATCTGTGATTCTCAAACACCCATATTCAATCTTCTTTTTTCTCAAAGCTCTTTGCAACTGCAGGTTGCTCCAGTCTCTTGGATTTTGTGTTAGGATGCAGAACATAATTTCATTTAAGGCTCTAGGATAAAAGGTTTTTGTAAATCAAATGCTTTGAACTTCCTTTTCAAGCTCTTCCAAGAGCCTTGAGGTTTTCTCTTTTAAGGAGTAGAAAGCCCACTTTCCCTCCTTTCTATCCTCTATCAATCCAGCTTTTTTCAGTATGGATATGTGGTGGGAGACTGTGGATTGTCTTATATCTAGGGAAAGGTCACACTCACAGTTGCAGATCTCCCCAAAGTCCTTCATCAAATACAATAGCTTTAATCTCTGGTCATCTGATAGTGCCTTCAACATCTCACTCAAGTTTTGGATGAATTTCTCATCTCTCGTAGGATAGACACAACACATTTCCCTTTTCATGTATCTATTTTAATCGATGGGATATATAAGATTTTCTAATTTCACTTGTAGAGCTCCAAGATTCCTTTCTTAATCAGAATATAGATTAGAATTACGCTCACCACAAGCTCTCCCAAAAGATACGATCCATTGTAGATTGCCGAGTATATCCAAGGGCTCATTCCCTCTGGGGCATACTCTGCAAAAAATATGGCACCTGCACATAAGTGAGCAATGAACCTTCCTGCAATCCCTACCACGACACCCAAAACAGGCTGTTTTTTGAAAAGGGTTGCAAGCCCCAAAGCTCCAAAGGCTATTGGATAGTCGAGTAAAACTTGAACTGGATGATAGACTATAGGTTCCTGGAGAAATTGAACAACCCCATAGAGAATAGCTACCACAATTGCTACCCAACGTTCCCTCCTCAAGGCAAAGATGAGAATTGGGACCATACTTCCAGCTGTAATGGAGCCTCCCTGTGGAAGATGATATATTCTGATATAGCTCAAAACCAGAGCAAGAGCAATCATCACTCCTCCCTCTGCAATTACCCTTGGCTTCAATCCATCACCTTTATTCATCTATTTGGAATTTGCTTATAAAGGTTTCGTAGACAGGTTTTGTTGAGTTAACAAACTTGTTTAAAAAACTTGAGTAAAGTTCTTCTATTGTTCATAATGATTCAAGGAAGTTTGTCACTGCTCGAAGAAGTGGAGCCACTTCCCATGTATTCAATCCAAGATCGTGACCTGTATTCTCAATCAAGACATGTGTTGCATCAGGTAGAACTGATAGTGCATATTCTACCTCCTTATCTGACATAAACCCACCGAGAGAGGGATTTCCCTGCAATAAAAGTACAGGACAGGAAATCTTTGAAAGTGCTCTCTCAAAATCAACTTTCTCAAAATATTCTTTTGCTCTACCCCTAGCGTGAAATTCAAGTGTTTCGGGGTCAAGTTGGCTTACTTCCTTTGCCCAAGACAGTAGACTTGCAGCATCCACATCTGGACGATCCCCATACCTTACAGGTGTATCTTGTCCTAGTACTCTAACTGGGATATCTGCCAGAGCAGAGATAAGTTCTTTTACAGAATGCCCAGCCAAATCTCTCAAGGTAGAATAATAGCTTTTAAATTCCTCACTACTCATATAAACCAAGAGTTGTTCAACATCAATGGGAGAATCTCCTATGATAAGAGCTCTCACCTTCTCTGGGAGTTGGGCAGCCAATAAGATGGACAACATCCCACCTGCTGAGTGTCCAAAGAGAATTCCTGGCTCATTTAATTGATTTTGCAGGAATGTTATGAAATCATCTGCATAGTCTTCGGGACGATAATGTCCAGGAACTCTTCCTGATCTACCACATCCGCGATAATCCAATGCGTAGATGTGCCATCTCATTGAGAGGGCTGGGATGATTGGTAGGAAGTCCTCCCAACGCCCTGGAAATCCATGGAACAAAACTAGTGGAGGTCCTGATGGTGGTCCTTCTGCATAATTGATTTCTACGACTCCCGTATTGAAAGATTTTTCTTTGAGCATCTAGGTCTCCTCTCACGCAATTTCATTTAATTCATTTGTATTTGAACTAAAGTTTTCATAATCTCTCATTTTATCATTATGTAAAAATCTTTGTTTTTTCATTTCTTGCATCACCTCATATTCTTTAAAATTGAAATCTTATAAGGTTTTTGGAGGTTTGAGTGGTGAATGATTATTGCAATTGTTGTACTAACTTTGTTTTTTCTCCTCCATTATAAAGCCTCTTTCCTTAAGTTTATCTATAATATGAATGGCTTCATCTTCATCAATCTCTTGTGCAAATAGAATGGTTCTCCTGCCATAATCAAATGCAATAGTTCCACCTCCAAATCCTAAAAATTCCATTTTACCAAGCAATAAAGATATAGAAAACCCTCCAGAATAGAGACGAAGGTTCTTGACTTTGGATAATTCATACTCTTTAGTTAACCTTATTTTGAATGCTTTGAGTTCAATTTTTAGTGTCCCAAGTGAAACAGTGATGATCTCTTTGCCACCGAAGACCTACATTACATTGAAAAGAAGTAATAGATACATTAATGGAATGCCACATACAATTAATATTTGCATAGTATCTGAACCTTTGGATAAAATTTCTCCAATTATAAAAATATAAATAAAAACTCCCATCGTAGACCAAAGCAAAAGTAATATAAATAAGATAAAGGCTTCAAAAGTTTTCATTGATGGAATTGTAATCCTTAGTTCATAACCTAAATCTTCCATTTCCAGTCTTCTTTCTTCTGATTCCATTAAAGTCATGCCTTTACCCTTTTCTATTATTTTCTCATCTCCTTTTCATATTCATTTTCTTTTCTTATATTTCTTTCTGTATCAAAGTATTCATCACTCGAAATTCAATAGAACCAGTTCACAGAAAACCCGAAACCTCTCTCAAAACCTCAATCATCTTCTCAATTTCCTCTGTGGTATTGTAAATGTGATAAGATGCCCTAACCATTCCATCCACTCCTAAGGCTCTCATCAAGGGAATGGCACAGTGGTGCCCGCTCCTTACCATGATCCTTGCCCTCTCATCGAGAATTGCAGCCAAATCGTGGGAATTCATCTCACCCAGATTGAAGGAAATGACACCCGTTCTCTCCAAAGGACCGTACCACTTAAGACCTTCGATCTCGTCTAAGCGTTTCAAGGTGTACTCTGTGAGTTTTCTCTCATGAGTTTTGACATTTTCAACTCCTATTCTTTCAAGATAGCGGATTCCTGCCCCTAATCCAATGGCTCCCCCAATGTTTGGGGTACCTGCCTCGTACCTCTCTGGAGATTTTGTGATTTTATAAGACTTTAAAGTGACATCTTCTATCATCCCCCCTCCAAGAAAGACAGGTTCAAATTCATCCTGAAGTTCCTCTCTCAGATGCAAAACCCCAATTCCAGTTGGACCCAAGGTCCCTTTATGCCCAGAGAAAGCCAAAAAGTCACACCCCATCTCCTTTACATCTACTTCAAGGTGTCCCACAGCTTGAGCTGCATCTATGCACAAAAGACAATCATTCTCTCTTGCAAGCTTTGAGATTTTCTCTATTGGTGCAATGGTACCAAAAACGTTTGAAACATGGGAGAGGGTGAGTAACTTTGCTCCTACAATCTTTTCTTCCAAATCTTCAAAATCGATTCTTCCTTTGGAATCTATTCCTAAAACCTCAACTTCAACGCCCCTAGCTCTCAACCTCATGAATGGGAGCAAGTTGGAGTGATGCTCAAGCTCTGAAACCAAAACCCTATCTCCCCTCTCGAAGCTCAAACCATAGGCAACAGCATTTAGAGCTTCTGTGGTGTTCCTTACAAAAATAATCTCCTCAAAGGAAGCTCCTATGAAATCAGCCACTTTCTCTCTCGCTTCCTCATACTTTAGAGAGGCTCTCTCACTCAACCTGTGAACTCCCCGATGCACATTTGCACGATACTCTAGGTAGTATTCTGAGATTGCATCCACCACAGGCTTTGGAGTGAGAGAGGTGGCTGCGTTATCAAAGTAGATAATCTTCTTTACTAGAGGAAAGTCCTCTCTCACCCTCTCAACATCGAAAACCACGGTATAACGCCGTTATACTTATATATAAGTCTTTCTAAGTTCAAGTATGAAACCTCCTTGTGAGATAATAGTGAGAAAAGTTCTACCCACCTTGAGATCCCAGATTGTGATGATTCTCTCTGAAAAGTACGAAATGAAGCAAATTGAGATTGCAGAGAATCTTGGGATTACCCAGGCTTCTGTGAGTCAGTACCTTGCAGCTTCAAGGGCAAAGGACGAGTTTTTGAAAAAGAGTTTTCCACTATTTGAGGAGTATGCTGAAAGGATTGCAGAAAAGGTTGCAGAGGAACACATATCCAAGGTGAATGGAATCGTTTTGATTTGCGATCTATGCAGGATTTTGAGAAATTCCAAAAGGTTCTGTGAGATGCATCAACTTCAGATAGAATTGGAAGAATGTGACATGTGTAGGTTTTGAATTCATGATAACCGTTCTAAGACTTGGTCATCGTCCATTTAGAGACAAGAGGATAACTACTCATGTCTGCCTGGTGGCCAGAGCCTTGGGGGCTCAAAAAATCTTAATAGAGGGAAAAGATCTAAAACTCAAAAAAAACATAGAAAAGATAGTTGAAAACTGGGGTGGGGAATTTGAGGTTGAATTCTGCAGAAGCCCAATGAAAATCATAGAAAATTTTCAGGGTGTTGTTGTGCATCTCACCATGTATGGTTTACCATTTAAGGATAAGATAGATGACTTGAAGGATAAGAAACTTCTAGTAGTGGTGGGCTCAGAGAAGGTTTTTCCTGAAATCTTTAAGGTTTCAGACCACAATCTCTCTGTTTCAAATCAACCTCACTCAGAGGTTTCCTCTCTTGCAATCTTTCTTTACGAGTTGGGGGGAAGAGTTTTGGATAGGAGATTCAAAAATGCAAAGTTAAAAATCCTTCCCAGCGAGAGAAAAAAGCTGTTTGAGGTTTAGCAAAAACTATTTATACCCCAAGTTTACATAGTTATATAAGTGTACGTGATGAAAACGGTGATGACATGAGAGATCTGAGCATGGTGATCTTTGAGTTCCTAGAAGAACTGCTTGGTGAGGGTGGCGTTGAGATTGCATCCATAATTTATGAAAAAGAATCTACAGATGAGGAAATCTCCAAAGAAACTGGAATAAAAATAAACACAGTGAGAAGGGTTTTGTATAGGATGTATGATAACCGCCTGGCATCTTATAGAAGGATAAGAGACAAAGAGACAGGTTGGTACATCTACTACTGGAAGATGGAACTCGAAAAAGCTCCAAGGGTCATGAGAAACCTTGAGAGAGATTATCTCAAAAATCTTCAAGAGCTTTTAGAATACGAAAAAAGCAACATGTTTTTCTCTTGCCCAAACGGATGTAACAGAGTGGTTTTTGCAACTGCAGAGGAGAACAACTTCAAATGTTCTACCTGTAACCTGACTCTGGACTACTTTGACAATTCTCAGGTTATAGAAAAACTCGAGAAACAGATTAAAAAACTCCAGAGTGCTCTTGATAACTAAAGCTCCCCCTCTATCACCTTATAACCTTCTTCTTTCAAACTTTCTGCAAACTTTCTCGTTGTTCCATGAGGTCCAGAAAATGAGAAGATAACTGGAGGATTGTGGATTATGGAGGAGATATAGGTGTAGTTGAACTTTTCACCCAAGATGAAGAAGTCTCTGTAGAATCTCTTGAGATCCTCCTCCCTCATGAGTCTCACTATCATTGTATCTCCATCAAAGACAACACTTTGAACTTCTATGAGGTTTACGCCCATCTCCCCTAACTCAGGAAAGACCTCCTCCTCCATGAAGGTAAGCTCTTTTCTGTATGACCTTACAGCTCCACTCCCAACAGGAATTGCATAGATGGTGCCAAGCTGTGAAGAACTCTTCATCAAAATGAAGTATGCCATTTCCTCTGTTATTAAGTCTCTGTAGTCTAAAACCCGAAAGGCGAGAGTCATAAATCCTCTCCCTGTTTCTAACTTATAAATTTTTTGGTGATAAAAAACTTTTTAAGTCTTCATACAATTTATTTGTGGTGATTTTATGTTTTCAAAGAGAAACGTTTTCCAATACGCATCCAGAAGAGTTATAACCTGTTTGGGTGAAGATGAAATCCTTAACGTTATGAAACTGATGGCTAAAGAGAACTTCAGAAGAGTGCCTGTTTTGAATGCCAAATCAGAGCTGGTAGGCATAATCACAGTTACAGATGTTTTGAAAAATCTGAAAGAAATAGTGGGGTTAGAGCTTAAAGGGAAGAGCACTCTCAAAGTTCCAGAATTTTTCCAAAAACCCACATCAAGCCTCATGACTAGAAAGGTAGTTTATGTGGATAAGAACTCTTCAATTCAAGATGCCATAGAAGCGATGATCACAAGAGACGTTGGAGCTCTGCCAATTCTTGAGGACAGAAGGCTTTGTGGAATAATCACAGAGAGAGATTTTCTTCATCTCATAGATAGAATCTGTCCTAAGGAGAACTCAGAGAAACTCAAAGTTTCCGATTTAATGAGCACCAATGTTTTCACCTGCCAGAAAAAGTGTTCCATTCAGGAAGCCATGAATCTTATGTTTGAATTGGGCTTTCGAAGGTTGGTTTTGGAGAACGGGGGATATACTCTGGTTTCTTCCAGAGATTTTTTGAGGTTGATTACAAAGGAGGATTCTTTGAGAGAGATTGAGAAGGATCAGGACGCCTTCTTCTCACAGAGCGTAGAAAACATAGATTCTGAAGAGCTTTCATACATAGCCCCAGAGAAAAGCATCTCTGAGGCAGTTGAGGTGATGAGAAGAAAAAACATAGGTTCTCTTCCAGTGATTTCTGATAAGCTCTGTGGAATCATAACAGAGAGGGACATGTTGCTTGCAATGTACCAGATTCTTAAGTAAAGATAAAGAGAGGAACTTCCAATGATTATCGTTGACTACCTAAAGAAAAAATGGAGAAGTTTGAGTGAGGGGAAAAAGTCCCAGATAGTTGGATTTCTAACCATAAACCAGGGAATCCTTCTTGTTCTCATTGGAGAGATAACCTTCAGGTTGAAGAGAGCAGTTCCCTACAAATTCTATCTCTTTTTAGAGATCTTTGGAATTTTTGAGTTTGCAATTGGCTTGTGGTACCTCATAAGATCTGGAATGAAGCTGGACGAGGAAAAGACAAAGCTTGAAATTGAAATCAAAAAGAGAATGGTGTTGGAGAATACCTTGAGAGATTCAGAGAAGAAGTACAGAACTCTTGTAGAACACTCCCTTGATGGCATTGCCCTAGTTCAAAATTTGAGAATAATTTTTGCAAATGATGCCTTTTTAAAAATTTTTGGATACAAAGATTTGGAGGAGATAGTAGGAGAGAGTATAGAAAAAATAATCTCTCCCTACAGCAAGGTGGATTTGATTCTTGAGAGATTGCAAAATTCGAAAGAGATGGATGCCTCTCCCTTAGAGTTCAGCGGTGTTAGAAAAGATGGAACCGTAATAGATGTGGAGATGTTGCAGGTGGGATTGCTCTACAAAGAAACCCCTGCAACCCAGGTAATCGTGAGGGATGTCACAGAGAAGAGATTTAGAGAGGAGAGGGCTTTGAGAAGGACGATGAAGTTTAGAGTTGAGTTTGGAAAGGTTTACCTGATATCTGAAAGGGAACTGAAGAAGGGATTGGATGTTTTTCTAGATCTTTTACGATGTGGGTATAAAGGATTGATTATAACCAGAACCCATCCAGAGTTACTCAAAAAGAAATTAAAAATAAACTCGCCCATTTTTTGGATAAGTGAGAGTTCTGAGGGTAAGGAAAACGTTCTCTCCCCCAACCTCGATGAACTTGAGAGAGTTATAAAAGAGAAAGTCTTTGAAAACAGAGTTGTTCTCCTTAATAGATTGGATTATCTTATCCAAAAAAACGATTTTTCAAAGGTTCTTTCTTTCATTCAGAGATTGAACGATTTTTTGTACTTCACCAGGTCTCTCCTCTTAATTTCTGTTGATTCAGAAACCCTCTCTGAGTCGGAGTTGAGTCTTTTGAGAACAGAAACCTATAAGGTGGAGTTGAAGGGAAAACTAACACTTGAGATGCCTTTATACGAAATTCTGAAATTCATACATCAAAAAGATAACACCTATGAAAAACCTACCTTGAAAGAAATAAAAGAAAAGTTTAAAATCTCCAGAGTTACAGCGAGAAAGAGGGTGAGAAGGTTGCTGGGAATGGGATTGATCACTGAGGAGAAGAAAGGTAGGTACAAAATTTTAGGATTAACCAGGATTGGAAGAGATTTTTTTGAGTGAAATCTATCCTTTCACTATCTTTCCATGTTTTTGACCATATTCTAATATAGAGGAACAGGACATGAGGTATTTATTGATAACATGAAAAGGACTCTAAGAGAGGTGATTTTATGAACGAAAAAGGAATAACTCCGATAATTGCTGCCTTACTTTTGATTCTCATCACAGTATCCATAGCCACTATTTTTTACATTCAAGCCACCAACCTTTCTCAAAGTGCGATAGAAGAAGAGACTAGAAGGAGAGACAGAGCTGTGGACAAGAAAGGAGAGATTCTCACTTTAAACCATGTAGAGTACATCACAACACCTTGTACAGAACCCGATGATATATACCTTAATTTGAAAAACACTGGGACCTCAGATTCTGAGATAACCTATATTTTGGTTACCTATACTGATACCACTGGAGCGGATCCTCAACATCCAAATGGTAAAGAATACATAACTCATGATAATTTTAACAAAGCTGCACTCAATGGAACTGCTCTGCCTGCACCTTTTATCGATCCAATTCCCTTCGACATAGATGATCTTCTTGAGGTATGCATCGATTACAATGGTGAGGATACCATAGATGCAAATTGGATATGGGATTTAGGTGAGGATGCAGACCTTAATGGAATCTTCGACACAATATCTTCCATAGAGATTGGAACCATTTTGGGAAACAGGTACATCTACACGAGACCCACAGCATTGATAACAGTAAGGGATCAGTATGAATACAGTAACAACCAGGTTTTCATCTTCGATGGTTCTCTTTCAAGTGATAACGAAGGCTACATAGTTTCATGGGAGTGGAGGTTCTACTGTGATCCAGATTTTGATCCACCTAATCACGATCCTTTTCACCCCCTCACCGAGGATGCATTGGGAACAACTCCCATAATCACATTTGGAGAGAAGATCTCCTATATTTACGATGCAAGCGCCTTTTATGATAATGGAATAACCTGGAGCACAGGGACTTACTATCCCTACATTCTCCTAAAAGTAACAGATGAGACTGGAATGTCTAACTACGTGTTGATAAGAATATCTGTAACTATACCATAAGGAGGTGATGTGATGTTTAAATTTAATAAATTTAGAAATAAAAGAAGAAAAGCAGTTTCTCCAATTTTAGGAGCGATACTTCTACTTGGAACTATGATAGTTGTGATTGCCCTTGTTATGATGTGGGGTGCCAACCAGCTACACTATGAGGAGATGAGGGCAAGTGAGAGACAGAGTCAAGAAATTGAGATAGAGGGGGAGGAACTTTTCACAGAGGAAATGTATATTGACACAATAACTGATGAGCTAATTATAGTTGTGAGAAACAAGGGAAAGTTTGAATCTGAAATTGCATATCTCAAGATAAATGGACAGTATCTCTCTACTGCGGACTTTGGAATTTCTCAAAATCCTGTTCCAGGAGAGGATACGACAACCATATATATAGACAATTCTGGTACAGGTCCATTGAACGATCCTATAGATGATTGGGACCTCGATGGTGATCCTATAGAAGGACCTGGAGATACCTTGCTTGAGACAGTGGAGATTGGAACAATACTCGGAAATACATACAGCTATTCAAGACCAAGGGCAGTGATAATTCCAGGTTTTTACTCCCAGGCAAATGAGAAAACCACCTACCAATTTGATGGTTCAGCCTCAAATATTAAGGGTTCCACCATAGTTGAGTGGGCTTGGGACTTTGATGGTGGAACTCCGGATGAGTTTGGAGAAGAAGTATCATATAAATTTGAGCCAATAACAAATGACTGTAAGAATTTTGTCATCTCCCCTTGTTATGAATCAAAAACCATCACTCTAACGGTAACCGATAATCTTGGAAGAAAGGATACACAGACAATTACGATTGATGTGGAGTTCCTGGAAGACAAAACAGGCGGAGGTGGCGGAGGAGGCGAGGACTTTCCAATAGGAGCCATCGGAGGAACAGAATCTGGTGTGGATGCAGGTTTGACCTGTAGCGGAGGGTGTCTTGCAATAATCATGGCTGTGAGAAATACTGATCCAGGTTATGCCTACACAATTAGGAGTATGAGAATCTACTTTGACTTTGGTTCTGGTGCAAGCCAGGGATATGTGAAAAAGGTTGAGTTTCCCTATGGAACAACTCAGTTCGACGGAACCTTGGATTCAGGAGAATTGATAAAGCTAAACACTCCTGTCACCTTTGCAATTTTTGATCCAAATGCTCCCTTCGATAATGTATTACCCATGTATCTTGAGAAGTTCAGTGGGGGAGGAAACGACTGGTGTGGTTCCACGGTGAGGGTTGTCTTGTATGAGGATGAAACTGGGGGTGATTTCATAAATGCCTTTGAGACTCCCATTGCAGTCCACGATCTGTGTTTATCCACTCCACAAGATGGAGCGGGAGTAGATCCTGCACTGCCAGAAGCCTCATTGAACCCAACCTTTGAGTGGGTAGACCTTGGAAGTGCAGGACCGCCTTACAGAATACAGATTACCAGCGCTTGGAAGGGTGGTGAGGAGACCCCAGCCTATGGTCCAGACTGGACCCAAGCTTACTGTTTCGATACGGTGAACACCAGCGTTACCCTAAATGCCATCAATTCATTCTGGCTTTGCTCTGATGCTTTAAAGACCCCTGTACTTTCTTCTCTTGCAAATGATACAGTTTACTTCTGGAGAGTGATGGCATGTGGTGTGGACTGTGATGATCCATCCCTTGATCCAGATAGCAAGTTTGGACCAGCCTACTTCTTCAGAACTCCTGCGGCCTGTGGTCTCCCACTGCCAGGTGCTCCAACCTTGGTTTTCCCCTCAAATGGTGCAACTGGCATATCTGTTTCCCTAACCTTTGACTGGAACGATGAGCCAAATGCAAGCTCATACGTGATTCAGTACTCTACAGATCCTGGATACGCTGCTGGACAAACCACAACCATGACCACCACTGTGTCTGACTTTACCCCCTTAATAGATCTGGACTACAATCAAACCTACTACTGGCACGTGAAATCTCAAAACTGTGCTGGAGAGTCTAACTACTCTGGAACTTGGAGTTTTACGACAGAGGCACCCACATCGCCCTACTTTACTCTTTCAGTGATCCCAACTTGTCAAACTGACACTGCTCCAAGTGGAGGATGGTCAGATCTTGCAGGAATCTATGAGATAACGGTTAACCCATTCAATGGGTTTGGTTCTGACGTGTATTTGACAATAACGTACTCAGATACATTGCTTAGGACAGGGCCAGGCTATCCAGACCCGAATCCTGTTTCAGCAACAAGCTCTCCTGCTTGGAAATCTATCTTTATCGTCCAGGGAAAGGGAGGACTGGGAGCTGGAGTCTACACCATCACCATAGATGGACAAACCATCAGTGGTCAAACTGACACAGTTATCGCAGAGATTCGTATAGATACACCTTGCTCAAAGTTCTCAGGTTCTTTTGAAATGCAAAACAACAGATTCTCAAGGGGATTTATAGGATTCCCCTTCTTATGCGATGTTCCAAAAAGCAGGTTCAATTCGATGGTAACCTCAACAGCTTACCTACAAACCTATCTTTTCTTTTTTTAAAAGACGTACTTTTCAAGCAGGTTTTTTGCTATTTTCAACTTCAAAATCTTTCTCTCAGAAGCTTTGGTGTTTGTAATTAAATTAGGCTTTGAGTACCTTCCAACTATATCTCCAAAATCCATTCCATAATACTCAATTTCCCTTGCACCTAAAGCCTTTGCTATGAAAAAGCACCTATCTCCATCAGTGAATCCCCCAAAGTTGTAAATCTTTTTCCTCTCTTTTACCTGGGTAGTTCCAACTATTTTCTTAATCTTTGGAACGTATTTTTCAAGCTTTTCTATGTTGTCTCCATGGGCATGCACAAATACTATTCCTCTCTTTGAAGCATTTATTATATCTTTCATATCCCCATCCAAATCTGAAACAACTATTTCTGGAAAAGCTTTCTTTTTTAAAAGATACGAAGTTGCACCATCTGCTGAAAGCTTTACATAATCTGTTATTGGAGCTTTTTCAAGAGAGGGTCCTGCTCCATATACAGCTGCTCTTTTTCCCTTTAAAAGCTTTATGGCTTTGGGGAGATAATCTTTTCTCTTCGTCAAGAGCTCTGAGAGAATTCTTGTGGCTTTCTCATCTTTTCTGGGGTCGATATTGAGAAGTTTACATATCTTTCGATACTCTATTTCCCATTCTCTTTCAGAGATTATCTTTTCATACCCTCTCAATTCTAGCACCCTCGTTTCTCGCCCTGGTTTTGATGACTTCTCCTTCATAGCATTCTTCAAAGATTTGAATCATCTCTAAAGTTACACTCTCATCTTCTGAAAAACCAAAAACAGTGGGACCAAAAGAGCTCATGGAAACACCAAAACCGATCTTTTCCCAATCAGAGATTAGCTCTCTCACCACCTCATCCTGGTTCAAAATTTCAAGTTTTTTAAAGCCCACATCTTTAATCATCCCTACGGCATCAGAGAATTCCCTCAAATCTTTTTGAACAATAGAGGGTAAAAGCTTCATTAGAATTATCCTTGAAAGCCTCTCCACATCTCTTTCAAGTATTGGACAGTTTTTGGTGAAAAAATCAACTTCCTCTATACCAGAGAGTCCTTTTTTTGCATTAGGAATCCCCAAGATCACGTCCCATTCAGGAAAATTCATCCTCACAAGGACTGGCGCAGGTTTTGCCCTCGAGGCTCTGGATGGAAGATAGGATTCCTTCTCTTTTCCTTTCCCAAAGTAATGCCCTCCATCAAGGATAAAACCCCCTCCCTCAAAAGAAGCAATCCCAATTCCAGAAGTACCTCCTCTCCTTGCAAGTTGTGCAAGCTCTCTTATAGAATATGGTTTCTCAAAGAGCTCAAAGAGGCTTGTCGAAATCCCAAGTCTCAGTTGAGTTTCAGAGCCAAGTCCTACGTGACTTGGAATTTTCTTCAAAATCTCAACCTCAAAGCCTTCTTCAAATGGTAACATCTCAAAGAGATAGTCCAGATCTTTTGGATATGAAGTCTTTGATGAAAATTTGGCCTCTATGAGAGAGGAAGGTTTCTGCAAGGCAAGTCCAACCCCTCCGTCTATTCTTCCAAGATTTCCGTTCAGGTCGATGAGGGTAAGATGAATTCTTGAGGGTGTTTTGACTCTTATCATAAAAAAAACTTTTTCAAAGATTTATAAGGATTTGGTTTATTGCCTTTTAATGTAACTCTCTTCCACAAACTTTTTATAATATCAGAAAAAAGAAATTTTATGAAATTTAGGATTTTTTTGATTACTCTGTTCGTCTTTTTTACCCTCTCTCTAAGG
>JBHIDS010000022.1:0-17077 GCA_046760205.1 Candidatus Methanofastidiosia archaeon | reverse complement strand
AAGGGCTCTCTTACCCATATTTCTGAAGGGCATCATTATCTCTCCGAAATATCTCTTTGCTAAGGTAATTACTTCCTCGACATCCTCATCGTAGAGCCCGAAGGCGGTATGAGCTCCAAAGAAATCACAGGGGAATAGAACTTTATTCTCGACAAGATATGTGAACATGGTTTCTGGCCAATGAAGCCAAGGAGCTTCAATGAATTTTAAAGTTTTACCACCAAGTTCAATAATATCTCCATCTCTAACTGTTTTTATTCTTTCTTCTTTTACCCTATAGTAGAGTTGAGACATCTTTGCACCCTTTTTTGTTGTAATAAGCGATGTTTCTTTACTTACCTGCATCATGTATGGGATCGCGCTGGCATGATCTGGTTCTGCATGGTTCATCACAATGTAATCTAGACTTTTTAAATCTATTAGCTGACTGATTTTTTCTTGCAATTCTCTTTCAAATCTTGGATTTACTGTATCAATAAGAGCAGTTTTTTCTTTTCCTTTCACAAGGTAAGCGTTGTAAGTAGTTCCTTGAGGAAGTGGAATTAGAGCGTCGAAGATCCTGCGGTTCCAGTCCTTTACTCCTACCAAGAATACACCTTCGGATATTTCAGGCACACTATATCTTTTCATTTTTATCACCTCATAATCTTTTCTGCAATTTTACCTGACTTAGATATATCCAAACTCAAGCTCATTTATAAATCTTGTCTTTAAAAAACCTCAATCTTTATAAACCTTGAATTTTCTTTGAAGGTATGAAAGAGCTTCTCTTGATGATTCCAGGACCAACGTTTGTACACCCTAGAGTTCTGAGAACACTCTCAAAGCCAATGACTCCCCACAGAGCAAAAGAGTTCTCCCAGATGTTTTTAGAGCAGGCAGAGAGGCTGAAGAAGGTATTTAGAACGAAAAACGAGATGATCATCCTGAGTGGTTCTGGCACCAGTGGAATGGACGCTGCCCTCTCCTCTTTGGTAAAACCTTCAGATGAGGTTTTGTGCGTAGTTTCTGGAAAGTTCTCTGAGAGGTTTAAAGAGATTGCCTTGGCAAATGGTGCTGAGGTTGAAGAGCTTTCCTTTGAGTGGGGTTCTGAGATAGATGTTTTGAAGGTGAAAGAGGCTCTTGAGATAAAGGATTTCAAAGCCTTATGTGTGGTGCACAATGAGTCCTCCACAGGGGTGAAAAATCCAGTCTCTGAGATTGGAAGGCTTACCAAAAAAACCAACACAGTTTTGATAGCAGACACCATATCCTCAATGGGGGGAGATGATATAAGAGTGGATTCCTGGGGAATTGATATTTGTGTTTCTGGTTCTCAGAAGTGCTTTGCCCTGCCTCCAGGGCTTGCTTTCCTCTCTGTTTCTGAAAAGGCTTTTGAGAGGATGGAGGGTTCGAATTATTATCTGGATTTGAGGAAGTACAAAATACACAAACACAAAGCTCCTTTCACCCAATCAATCTCTATGATCTATGCCTTGGAGGAGGGATTGAATCTTATCTTTGAGGAAGGGCTTTCAAACAGAATAAAAAGGCACAAAAGGCTTGCAAAGCTCACAAGAGAGGGAATTGAAAATCTAGGATTTAAGTTATTTCCAAAGAGGAAGAGTATCTGTTCTGAGACCGTCACAGCCTTCAAGACGAATGACGCTGAAGATATAGCAAGAAAGCTCAAAGAGAGGTTCGGGATTGCAATAGCTGGAGGGCAAGAACACTTAAAGGGAAAGATTTTGAGAATTGGACACATGGGAAATTGTCAGGAGAGGCACGTTTTTTCAACCCTTTCCTGTCTAAAAAAGGTTTTGAAATGAAGATAGGCTACGAGTGCATTTCTTGTCTTTTGAATGTCTCAAAGAAGACCTTGGAGTTATCTAAGATTTCTGAAGAGAAAGCCTTGGAAATCTTGATAGAGGTTTCAAGATTTCTCTCTTTAAATGTAACGCCAGAGAGCACCACAACTGAGATTGGAAGTGAGCTCTTCAGGCTTTTGAAGAGAGAGTTGAATGATCCAGATCCCCTAAAAGCTGTTAAAGAGGAATCCAACTTCAAAGCCCTTAAGGTTTCAAAAAAGCTCTCAAATTTGGATTTTGAAGAATCTCTCAAGGCATCTCTTGCAGGAAACCTCGTAGATTACTCCTCCGAGAGCTTGGAGTTTGACCTTGAGAAGGATTTCTTCAAAGTCTTTAGAGAATATCTTGAAATAGATGAAACTGAAGAACTGAAGAAAGCCATAGAGGATGCCAAGACTATCTTGTATGTCACAGACAACTGTGGGGAGATAATCTTTGACAAACTGCTTTTAAAGCATTTAAAGGAAAAAAAACTCTTCATAGCTGCAAAGAGCAAACCTCATTCAAACGATGCAACCATAGAGGATCTAAAGAAATGGGGCTTTTCAGAGTTTGGTGAGATAGTAGAAACTGGAACAGACTCTCTAGGAATGAGAGATTCCTCTCCCAAGTTCAGAAAGCTCTTTGAAACTTGTGATTTAGTTATCTTGAAGGGAATGGCTTGGTTTGAGGATTTGAGCGATGAGAATTTTGATAGAGTTTTTCACATATTCAGAGTGAAATGCTCCAGGGTTTCAAGAGAGCTTGGCGTCCCTATAGGAGCAAATTTGGTGATGAGGAACACCTCTAAACCACTCCCTCTTTTTTGAAGTTCTCAATCTCTTCTTCAGAGTACCCCAAACCTTTGAGAATCTCTTCTGTGTGCTCTCCAAGCATTGGAGGAGAAAGCTCCACAGAACCAGGAGTCTTTGATAGCTTTACTGGAACTCCTATCTGCTTTAGCTTTCCACACTTTTCATGTTGCACTTCGAGGAGCATGCCTCTTGAAAGCACCTGAGGATCAGAAAAGATATCTGCCATATCGTATATCAGTCCACAGGGAATTCCCGCCTTTGAGAGCCTTTCAAGCCAAAAATCTCCATTCTCCTTCTCGATGATCTCAGAAAGAATCTCTATGAGTTCTCTCCTATGGATTATCCTCTGTGGATTGGTTTTGAATCTTTCATCTTTTGAAAGCTCACTTCTCTCAATGACCTTGCAGAACTTCTCAAAAAGTAAATCGTTTCCACAGGCGATATTTATGTATTTGTCCTTTGCCTCGAAAGCTTGATAAGGCACTATGAGGGGATGTCCAGAACCCACCTTTTCTGGAACCTTCCCTGTTGCAAAGTACCTAAAAGCCTGGTAAGTCAACCATGAAACCTGACAGTCAAGCATCGAGCAGTCTATGTACTGCCCCTCTCCAAATCTCTCCCTGTGGAAGAGGGCAAGGAGAACGGCATAAGCTCCAAACATGCCTGCTGCAATGTCTGTGATGGCAACCCCGACCTTTACAGGAGGTCTCTTCTCCTCTCCAGTTATGCTCATCAATCCCCCAAGACCTTGAAGGATTTGATCGTAACCTGGTCTTTCTCTGTATGGTCCGTCCTGTCCAAAGCCTGAGATGGAGCAGTATATTATTTTAGGGTTTATTTTTTTCAAAGTTTTAAAATCAACGCCAAGCTTATTCACAGTACCTGGTCTGAAGTTCTCAAGAACGACATCTGCATCTCTCGCTAATCTTTTGAAAATCTCTCTTCCCATTTCAGATTTCAAATTCAAAGTCAGGCTCTTCTTTCCCCTGTTCACACTCAGAAAGTAGGCAGATTCTCCTTTTATAAATGGAGGTCCCCATGCCCTGGTGTCATCCCCCACCTTGGGTTTCTCTATCTTTATAACCTCGGCCCCGAAGTCTGCAAGCATCATCGAACAGTATGGACCTGAAAGAGCGATGGTTAAATCCAAAACCTTTATATCTTCAAGGGGTTTCATGCTCTAGTTAAGTATTTGGATTTATAAGAGTATTGTATATCAACCGAGTTTTCTTGTCTTTTTCCACTTAAACCTTGCAAAAAATCAAAATAGTTGGAGAATAACCGAAAAGCTTATAATCTCTACATAGTTATCAAAAAGAAAGGAGGGAGAGAAATGTTTGACTTAGTGGTGAAAAACGGGAAGGTAGTAACAGCCACAGACACCTATGAGGCAGATCTTGGAGTTGTTGAGGGCAAAATATCAGCCATAGGCAAGGATTTGGATGGTGAGAAGGTCATAGATGCCAGCAGAATGTTGGTCTTTCCAGGTGGAGTAGACATTCACACCCATCTCGACATGCCTTTCATGGGAATGGTATCATCAGACGACTTTAAAACTGGAACAATGGCTGCAGCAGCTGGAGGAACCACTACAATCATAGACTTTGCAATTCAAGGAAAGGGACAGTCTTTAAAGGAAGCTCTCGATACCTGGAAGAAAAAGGCTAAAGGAAAGGCTGTGATAGACTATGGCTTTCACCTTGCTATAACAGACCTTCCAGAGGAAGTGATGAGAGAGATTCCAGAGATGGTGAAAGAGGGGGTACCAAGCTTCAAGCTCTTTTTGGCATACAAGGGTTCTTTGATGGTGGATGACGGAACTTTCTTCAAGGCTTTAGTGGAGGCAAGAAAGAATGGAGCCTTGATAGCCTTTCATGGTGAAAATGGAGATGTCGTGGATATTTTAGTGAGAAAAATGCTCTCTGAAGGTAAAACTGAGCCTATTCATCATGCAGAGTCGAGACCAGAGGAGGCAGAGGGAGAGGCTACGGGAAGAGCGATCGCTCTTGCCGAGATGGCGAAAGCTCCAATCTACGTTGTTCATCTCTCTTGTAGCGAGGCTCTTGATAAGGTGAAGGCTGCAAGACGAAAAGGACAACCTGTCTATGCAGAAACCTGTCCCCAGTACCTGCTCCTATCAAAGGATAACTATCTTGAGCCAGACTGGGGAGGTGCAAAGTATGTCATGTCCCCACCCTTGAGAGATAGATGGAACCAAGAGGTTTTATGGAACGGACTTTTAAATGGAGACTTGCAGGTTGTATCGACGGACCACTGCCCCTTCAACTTCAAAGGACAGAAGGATGTGGGCAAAGATGACTTCTCAAAGATTCCAAATGGAGCTCCAGGAATTGAAACAAGAATCCCCCTCATATACTCTGAAGGTGTTTTAAAGAGAAGATTCAGCCTCAACAGGTTTGTGGAACTCACATCTACCAATCCTGCAAAACTCTTTGGGATATTCCCTGAGAAAGGCACCATTGCAGTAGGGAGCGATGCAGACCTTGTTATCTTTGATCCTGAAAAAGAGGTGGTTTTGGCTGCTGAGAATCTGCACCAGAGAGTGGACTACACTCCCTATGAGGGAATGAGAGTCAAGGGCTATCCAGTTAAAACCATAGTTTCTGGCAACTTCATCATAGAGAATGGAGAATTTCTAGGAAAATCAGGAACTGGCAGATACCTTAAGAGAAAACCCTTTGAGAGGCTTTAGTTTTTTTTTCTTTTTTTTAGTTTGATCACCAAATAGTACAGGATTATGATTGCCACAATGGCAAAAGCTCCAAAGATCTGGGGATGAACTTTCTCAAAGACTCCAATCTTGCTGAATAGGACAAAAGCCATGAGTCCTATAAATGCAAGAATTGCGCCCATAGTGAATGGATCAAACCTTGCTCTCATTTAACCATCTCCATAAGTTTTCTTTTTTCTGTGTTTGCCCTTACGCCATAACTAAACATCTTATAGATACAAAAGATGAATACAATGGGAGAAGTTAGAATCAAGATTTTAAAAATCAAGCTCGCAAAGGCAAATCCAAAGGAGTACATGAGAAAGAAAGCTCCAATGAAAATGAATGAATAAATTCCCCAACGATTCTGTCTTTTCTGAATTTTGTTGATCTCCTCCAAGAGTTCTTGAGCATCCACTCTCCTATCATCAGGCAAGCTCTCAAGAAACCTCTTTATCTGAGCCCTCTTTTGAAGTTCCTTGAGCTTTTCCTCTCTTATCTTCTCTTTGGTTCTAAATCTTATCTTCATTTTAAAACCTTTGAAAAACTTAAAAAACCTAAAAAATAAAAAAAAAGATTTTTTTTATTCAGCTTCCATCCATGTCTTGAGACCTCTCTCCTCTTCTGTACCAGGTATTATGTTGTCCATGATAATTCCAAATATTCCAGCAACAGCCATTCCTGTGCTACCTATGGTGGTAACTATGTTTCCAACAACTGGCATCCAGGGAGTCTCCCATGGAGTTTGCTGGAAGTACACTGGAAGGCTCAGCCCCATAAAGAAGATGAAGCCTATGATGAAGAGATTTCTCGGAGACTGCATGTCACAGAGCATCAAGTTCGAGAGTCCTACAGATGCAATCATCCCAAAGAGACCACAGTACATCGCTCCCACGATCGGGCTCGGAATGGTGGCAAAGATTCCACCAAACTTTCCAACGACTCCTAAGATAAGCATTATGGTGGCTCCAACTCGAACAACATGCCTCGAAGCAACCCTTGTAAGACCTATTGCACCAATGTTTTCAGAATAAGTGGTAGAACCGTTACATGACTGAAGCCAGCCTGCGATGAAGCACCCTATTCCCTCTGTTCCAAGACCTCTGGAGATCATCTTTGAAGTTGGAACTGGAGCCTCACTCATCCTTGCAACTGCATAGTAGTCTCCTATGAACTCAATCATGGACGCTAGATAAGCTGCTACCATTGCAAGAGCGAAGTCAAGTTTGAAGTTGGGCATACCCCACCTGGTGAGATTCGAGAAGGGTATAACAAACCAAGGTGCAGTTCTTATAGGTTCTACACTGATGTAGGCTGGATGCTCAGGTCCGAAAACTCCTATAGCTGTCATTATTGCTGCGAATCCCCACCCTGTGATTATTGCGAGGAGCACTGGGAAAAGTAGAAACAGTCTGTACTTTCTTGAGAGAATCTGTGAATAGATTATCAAAGCTAAAAGAGCAACTCCTGCAGTTAACCAGTGTCCTCCTGCCACAGGTGCACCAACACCATAGAGAGCAAGACCAATCAATGCAATGGTGGGACCGATGGTTACAGGACCAATGAATTTCTTGAAGTAACCCATGGCTCCAGACCATCCCAAAATGATCTCAAAGAACGAAGCAGCGATTATAGCTCCAGTTATGTCCTGTACAGCAACCTCAAAGCCCATTCCCTTTCCAACAGTGGCACCGATTATCACAAAGGTTGGAGGTAGGAAAGAGAATGAACCTCCCTGTATCACAGGTAATTTATTTCCAATGGTGGATTGTAGCCATGTTGTGACTCCTGAAGCAAAGAAGATTGTGGCGATGAGTATGGATGTGTCTTCTGGTGGCATTCCCATAGCACCTGCGAGAAGTATCGGAATCAAAACAGTGGCACCGAACATGGTTAGGTAGTGTTGAAAGCCAAGAAAGATGGATTCCCTCCAAGGAGGAACATCATCGATGGTATAGACTATCCATCTCTTAGCTTCTTTTGGTTTTTCTTCTGCCATATCTTTACCTCCTTTCAATTTTATCTAACATCGTCGATTTTATGTTAGACGATTAATTTAGAACTCCTTCCTTTATAAGCTTTTCGATTGAAACTTGGATTCAATGCTAATTTACCAAAGATTCTTTGAAATTATCCAAAAAATTCGGATGTTAATCAGGTCTTTGAGAAAACCTTATATACCATTTCGAGAATTTCCTAGCATGAGAATAAAGGTTTTGAAAAATCTGTGCAATGGATGTGAGATCTGTGAGATGGTTTGCCTTGCAGAGAATGAGATAAATCCCAAGAGAGCAAAGATAAAGATTCAGCATGAATTTTACAAGGTTCCAAAGGTTTTTGTCTGCAGACAGTGCAAGACCCCTTTCTGTGTTGAGGCTTGTGAGTTTGATGCCTTCCATGAGCTCTCAAACAACGTTTGGAGGCTTGATATGAAAAAATGTACCTTATGTGAGGCTTGCATAGAGGCTTGCCCCTTTGATGCGATTTTTAGATGGAGGGATGAGATTCTAAAGTGTGATTTGTGTGATTTTGAGCCTAAGTGCGTAAAGTACTGTCCAAGAGGAGTTCTGGAGATGGTTTGATGAAGGGTTGGTGTGGAAAAATTCTGTTTGTAAATCTCTCAAAGAGAAAAATCAAGGTTTTGGAATTTGGAGAGGAGTTTTCAAGAAATTATCTGGGTGGAAATGGCTTTGGAGCAAAGCTTCTCTTCGAGCATGTGAAAAAAGGAGTAGAGCCCTTCTCATCTGAGAATTATATTTTTTTCGTTTCAGGTCCCTTATCTGGAACTCTTGACCATGCTGCAGGTAGGTTGGGAGTGATAACCAAATCCCCCCTCACAGGTCTATTCATGGATTCCTATCTTGGAGGAAACTTTGGGGCAGAGTTAAAGTATGCAGGCTTTGACGTGTTGGCTGTGAGTGGAAAGAGTAAAAAACCAGTTTTCTTAAAGGTAACGAACGATGAGGTGGAGCTTTCAGATGCGAAGCATCTTTGGGGAAAAAACATAATCGAGACTCAAAAAATCATACATCGAGACGAGGGAAAGGATTACAAGGTGATTGGAATAGGACAAGGGGGGGAGAGGCTTGTAAGGTTTGCATGTACCATCGCTGGAACTAGAGCTGCAGGCAGGGGAGGAACTGGGGCAATCATGGGCTCAAAGAACCTGAAGTGCCTTGCAATCTTTGGAGATAATGGCGTTGCGGTTTCAGATTTAGATTCTCTACTTGAGTTCTACAATGCAAAGATAGATGAGTGGGAGAAAAACTTCAAGGGAGGTCTTTCAGACTTTGGAACTCCAGTTCTCGTAAACATAATAAACAACTTGGGAGGTCTCGGAACTAAAAACTGGCAAGAGGAGTTCTTCGAGGAAGCTGAAGAGATATCTGGGGAGCTTTTGAAGGAGAAGTACTTCAAACACCACATAGCCTGTTTTGGTTGCAGAATCGCATGCTCGAAGGTTTTTGAGGGAAAGTGCCTCTCAGAAGGTCCTGAGTATGAAACTCTCTATGCCTTGGGTTCCTGCTGCGGTGTTACTGATTTGAAAGCCATAATAGAGGCTGATAGGCTGTGTGACGAGTACTCTCTCGATACAATCTCAACAGGAGTTTCCATAGCCTTTGGAATGGAAGCCTTTGAGAGAGGTTTCCTAACCGAAAGAGATACAGATGGTTTGGATTTCAAATTTGGGAACTCTGAGGCTTTGATTGAAGCGATTCACAAGATAGCGAGAAGAGAGGGCTTTGGAAATTTCCTTTCTGAGGGTTCTAGGAGAATGGCTCAAAAACTCAAAGTGGACTTCAACATGGATGTTAGAGGTCTTGAGCTTGCAGGGCACTCCCCAAGAGCCTTGAAGTCCATGGCACTCTCTTATGCAGTCTCACCTAGGGGTGGAAGTCATCATGATGGAAGACCAACCTACGAGTATGGTTTGAAGGATAAGAGAACAATCGAGGGAAAAGCTAGGATCTCCTATGACTCTCAAAACTGGACTGCCATAGGAGACTCTATGATAATCTGTCACTTAGTGGAGAGAGTTTTCGGTTACTTTCTGAACGAAAACCACCTAAACCTGATAAAGAACGTGACAGGATGGAATCTGACCCTGAAAGAGCTAAATGAGGTTGCAGAGAGGATAATCAACTTAGAGAGAGCCTTCAACGTTCGGGAAGGCATTAGAAGAAAAGATGATGTTCTTCCAAAAAGAATTATGTTTGAGGAGATTCCGAAAGGTTCCTCTAAGGGTTGTATCGCAAAGCCTCAAGAGCTTGAAATGATGAAGGATGAGTACTATGAAATGAGAGGCTGGGATTCTGATGGAGTTCCTACTCAAAAAAGACTAAAAGAGTTGGGGTTGGATTGGGTTGAGGTTTAGTGGGTTATATTCTAATCAAAAAAACATTATTGGAAATGATATCAAGAATTGACAATGAGAACGAAGTTTAAGGAAATCTTTTTAAACTGTGATGAAAAGAATTAAGTATATCAAGTGAAGAAATGACTTCTAGTTTAAAACCAAAAACAATTGAAGTAGGTAAAATGATGAAAAATTCAACTAATGAAAAATCGGATGAGAGATTTAACATACTTGGAGAGATTGGTTGGAGAGGAATTCTTAGATTCATTGCTTTCGTGCTGTTATTTCCCATGGTATTAATGATTGCAGCAGGTAACTTGAATTGGGTGATGGGATGGATTTATGTATTAATTTCTATTACATTCGCCTTTGCCAGTAGAATTATCATGATTTATCGGAACCCTGAATTGATTTTGGAACGCGCCAAGTCCCTTGAAGCTGAGGATGCCAAAGGCTGGGATAAAGCATTTCTACTTTTTGGTGGTATGCTTGGACCACTTGTTGCATTTATTGTAATTGGACTTGATGAGAGATTCAATTGGTCACCAGAGATTCCCCTCTCGCTGCAATTGGTTGCATTAGTAATGGTAATACTGGGATATCTATTCTCTACTTGGGCAATGTCGGTAAACAAGTTCTTCTCTGCTGTTGTGCGGATTCAAAAAGACCGTAATCAAACTGTAGTAACTGATGGACCTTATAGGTATGTGCGACATCCTGGATATACTGGTGGGATTGTAGCATTGATAACAATCCCGATTATGCTTGGCTCACTATGGGGACTCGTACCAGTAGGAATCATTGTATTCATGACCATCATCCGCACTGAACTTGAGGATAAGACGTTGCGAGAGGAACTTGATGGTTACGAGAACTATGCTCAAAAAGTTCACTATAAATTATTTCCAAGGATTTGGTAGAATAAAGGTCAGCAAGGCTGTCAATTTTGTTTTTCATATTTCAATTTCAGTATTTTTTCAAATATTGAGATACATTGAACAGTCTGCTGAAGTTGATTTTGAATCAGAATAGGCATTGAGAATTTATATTTATTTGGAGATTGTGTTGAAACCCCATGCAATATAATGGCTGAAGGAGTATGTGATAGTGCTCTAAAAGCATTTAATAATATAACACAATTTTTTTAAATTAAAAACAATAAGAACTAACATACATAATAAAAAAGAAGGATAAAAAAAATTTAGATTTAACCTTCTCATTGCTTCTCTCCAATCCTTTCCTCTACTTCACTCAAACATTCTTCAGGTGAGACCAATTTCAACCCAAATTCTTTCAACATTTTCTTCTTAATTTTTGGTTTCAAAATATGTTTTTTGTCCATTGTTAAAAAATAATCAGCACCAATCATATATGAAGAAAAAACATTTCTCAAATCATTAATCAGCTTTATTCTGGTTTCAGATTCTTCAATATATTCCAATTGATTTCCAAACATTATACTTTTTATCTCATTAAAATTCTTCCCATCCTCTTCACTTATGAATGTAAAGGAAAATCTGAGTGGAAAAATTGAGAAATTTCCAGTTGATTCAAAATTTTTCATTGCTTCTTTCATTGCTTCAGCTCTTTTCCCCAAATAATTTTCCAATTCATCCCATACCATCTCAGCTAATATTAAAATGATTTTTCCTTCATCATGGTATTTTTTTCAGTTTGGGGAAATACTTAGGTTCATCAATTTCATTTATATTTGTGTCAAATACAATAACAATTTTTTTTCTTTCTTCATTTTTTGTCATATTCTTCACCTATTTTATGAGGATGAAGTTTCATATAAGAATATTTTTTGGATTAATATATTATAAATCTTTCCTTTTATTCATTTATGTTTTTAGACAATGCTGACTTTTGTTTTTCAACATTTTTTAATATCATTTCCACAAATCTATCAATTCTTTTCTTCACTTCAGTTTCCTCAATTAAATCACCTTTAATTGATTTTCTGCCATATTCTCTTGCAGGGAATAAAAGTGTTTCTGGCCAAAAATCAAGATTGGCAAAATTATAAAGGACTTCATGAAGAGCCATGTCACCACCAGCAGAAAGGTTACCAATGACTATGAAGTTAACTTTTTTCGCCAATTTTTCTATAAATTCATGATAACTTTTGAAGATTGCTTCACCCCTTTCAGCAAAAGCAAAATATATAGAGGAAAGATGTCCACCATAGGTTGGGACTGCAAAGATAAGAATGTCAGCGTCTTCACATTTTTTGTAAATTTCTGGAACATTATCTTCTATTGGGCATTTTCTATCAGCAAAGCATTCATAATTACAATGACTACATGATCTAATTTCAAGTTCGAAAGCATTTAAAATTTCTGTTTTAAACCCATATTCTCTAAATTTGTCAAGGCAGTGTTTCAAGCACTTTACACAATTCCCCTCTTTTCTTGCACTAAATGCTATACCAAGAACTTTCAAAATATCATCCCTCTTAAATTAAATTGGGCAAACCCTTTCCTACTCGCTCCCACCCACTTTACAGCAGTATCATCCTTTCGGGAGAACTTACTCGCCCAAATCAATATGTTATTTAATCAATATAAATCTTTTTATGCGATTTTCTTTTGAACTACTATTTCTTTCTTTTAGGCATGATAAAACCTGTATTTCTCCTGTACTTGAGGTATTCTTCTCCATAGTGTATGATGAGATCTTTTTCCTCTGCCAAACACATTATATAAAAGATTGGTATCCGAAAAAAATAAAAGTAATTAAGGAAGGTATTTTTATGAAATGGATAACAAGAGAAAAAGTTCATGTAGACAGAGTTGCATGCCCTTGGCTTATCAAAAGGTTTATTGATCCAGATGCTGAATTTATTTTTGTTCCCAGGGATACTGATCCAACAACAATCAAAGAAGGAATTCCTTTCGATATGAAGGAAGTAGAATTGGGTCATCATGGGGATAAATGCTCCTTTGATGCCTTTATGGAAAAGTATAATATTCAGAGGATCCTGTATTGAGAAAAATCCAGCTAATCGTCAGAGAGGCAGATACCCATACAGAAAATCCTTCACCGCTTGCCATTGCACTTGATATATTTGGCAGGGGGTATACATTGATGTGCAAAGATGACTATGAAACTCTGGAAAAAGAGTTCTATCTTTATGATGCTTTATATGCTTATTTCAAAAAACAATCAGAAAGCGAAGTGAAGTAATTATGAGCAAATGGCGTTCATTCATTAATATCTCATTAGTAGATTTTTCTGCAAGATTGAGCTATAATGTTGCTAGAACACCGCTGTTACCACTTTTTGCCTTGTTTTTGGGTGCCTCTCCATCACTAATAGGTATGATAGTTGGAGCATCCACTGTAACTGGTATTTTTTTGAAAGCACCATCCGGTGCCTTATCAGATTACATTGGCAGAAAGAAAATGCTTCTTTTTGGTGCCTTCCTTTTTGCTGTTATGCCCTTTAGTTATATCTTTGCAACTGTGGCTTGGATGCTTATTATCATAAGAATTATTCATGGAATGGCTACTTCAATATATGGGCCAGTGGCAAATGCAGTTGTTGCCAATATTGCAGGCAGGGAAAAGGGGAAGTATATGTCAATTTTTTCCCTGATAAAAATAGGAACTAATGCTCTGGGTGGTTTAATTGGTGGCTGGCTATTGTATTATTTAGCAAAGGGACAAGACTATAACATCAGTGACTTTCGCTATGCTTATTTATTTTGTGGAGTTTTAGGAATATTTGCTTTAACAATAGCTTTCTTTGTACTCCCTAAAGTAGAACCATCTACAGAACATAGAGAAATAAAAGATTCTTTTGACAAAATCTTTGATGGATTAAATGATACAGGTAGGAATTTGAAAATATTGATGACTTCTTCAATGGAGTCCTTTCAAAACATGACAATGGGGGCAGCAATGGCATTTTTGCCAATATTGGCAGTAAAAGAATATAATCTTTCTGTTCTTCAGGCTGGAATTTTATGGTCTGTTATAACTGGCACTTCTGTAGTGTTGAAGCCTGTTATGGGTTATGTCTCGGATAGAATGGAAAGGTGGAAGCTTATTTCATTGGGTATGTTTGTTTGTGGTATTTCATTTGTCGGCTTCACATTAACTTCTGATTTTTATCTGTTGATAGTAGTATCAATATTTTTTGGTTTAGCAGAGGCGTTTGTGACTACTTCCACCATTGCTTATGTAGCAGAAGTGGCATCTGAGAAGCGCCTTGGAGCCAGTCTTGGTGTATTTGGAACTATTGCAGATACGGGACAGGCTTTAGGACCAATAATTATCGGGATTCTACTTACCTACATAAGTTATTTTAGCAGTTTTGTGATCATTTCATTGTTCATAGTTTTGTGGACAATTTTATATGCCATTATCCAAATAAAAGAGAAGAGGGTAGTATTTTGAATATTGTGGGGCATTACTCACCACTAAAATTTGTATCAAAACCTTATTCATTGATTTTTTCCTCATATCCTAATCCTAATATCTTCCTTTTCAGTTCCTATGCAAATTATTGAGTAGAGACCTGCGATTCCCTCAATCTGCCCCATCTTGTCTATTTCAAATTTCAATAGCTCCCCATTGTCTTCTACCTTTACCTTTACAAGCAAGTCCCACTCACTTGAGATGATGTGAACCTCTAAAACTTCATCAAACTTTGCTATCTCTCTTGCTATTCTGTATATTTCTGCAATCTTTTCAATTGTGACTCTGATAAAGGCTGTCGTCATTTTACCACACTTTTTTGCATCTAAAAGTGGGATTATTCCTTTTATAACTCCCAATGACCTCAATCTCTTCACCCTATCATAGACTGTGGACTCTGGAGCATTCACCATCTTTGAGAGCTCCTTGTAGGCTATGGTGGCATCCTCCTGTAAGATGTTCAAGAGTGTCTTGTCCAAGTCGTCAAGCTTTACAACTTCTTCCAAATCATCACCTCAAAAAATAAAAAGATTATTTTATGGATCTCATCTGGATCGCATCTACTGGACAGACTACCATGCAAAGACCACAACCAATGCACTCCTCATAATCGTTAATCATCTCTCCCTCTTGTTCAGTCAAAGAGCCAGAGGCTGCATCCCTACATGAAACCTCACACTTCCCACACATATTGCATATATCCATGTCCACTTCAGCTACGATGGACTCGTCCACCTTGAGTTCCTCGAAGGTTCTAACGTTTTTGTTTGCAACCCCAATCATGTCCTCTATGGAGTCGTAGCCCTGTTCCTTCATGAATGCCTCTATTTTAGGCAACCATTTGGAAATAATGTCGAAACCACTCCACATTACAGCAGTACAAACTTGAGTTGTGGTAGCACCTACCATTATGTACTCCACAACGTTCTCCCAGCTATCTATCCCTCCAATTCCAGATATGGGAATGTCCACAGCTTTTGCAATCTGAGAAACTATCCGTAAGCCTATGGGTCTCATGGCAGGTCCGCAGTTTCCACCATATGTGGTTATTCCAAATACTGCAGGCGTAGGCTCAGCCTTGTAGATGTCCACTCCTATCAATCCAAGCACCGTGTTTATGGCTGAGATTGCATCTGCTCCTCCACTCTCGGCAGCCTGAGCTGCAGGAACTATGTCTGTGATGTTTGGAGTTAGCTTTGCAATCACTGGAATCTCAATGACCTCTTTCACCCACTTGCAAACACCTTCAACCATCTCTGGATTCTGTCCAAGTACCATTCCCCTGCCTTTCTCAGTGGTTCCGTGAGGACAGGAAAGGTTCAACTCAACAGCATCTGCTCCACTTCTCTCTGCCCATCTTGCAATCTCCTGCCAATCCTCTGCGTTGTAGGCAGCCATTATGGAAACTATTAGAGGAGCTCCGGCATCCTTTGCCTTTTTAAGCTCTCCTACCCACCAGTCGAGGTACTTGGTGGTGATGAGCTCTATGTTCTCCATTCCTATGAGTCTCTTTCCTCTCTTGTTTATTGCAAGTCTAGGCCTCACATCTGGAAATACATCCTTATCAAGTCCCAGAGTCTTTGTAACAGCTCCCCCCCAACCAGCATCTATTCCTCTAGCTATATGGTCTCCATCCATAGTGGGTGGTGCAGAGGCTAGAAGACATGGATTTTTGTACTTCAACCCTAAAAATTCTACCTCAAGCATTTCATACCTCCTTTGTTTTTATTGAATGCCACTTATTTTCACCCAAGAATTTAAATAACTTTCGGTTGAAACTTGGAAATCCTATGTAATAATTAAGACTTACATGAAAAAATTTTTAAATTTCGGTTGACATCCATTTTCTCCGAAACTTTTTTAAATAGAAGTTTTTTAAATAAGTAAAAGGTGAATGAGATGGCAAGGATAGTCAAAGCTGGATTGATTCAGGCAAAGTGGGAGGGAGACGTTGAGAAGATGATAAGAAAACACGAGAAGATGGTGGATGAGGCTTCAAAAAAAGGTGTTCAGATTCTCTGCCTTCAGGAGCTCTTCATGGGACCTTACTTCCCAGCAGAACAGGATCCAAAGTGGTACGACCTTGCAGAACCTGTACCAGGTCCTACAACCGAAAGAATGGCAAAACTGGCTTCAAAGCATAAGATGGCTATATGTGTTCCAGTCTTTGAGCAGGCCATTCAAGGCGTTTACTACAACACCACTGCGGTCTATGATGCAGATGGAAAGTATCTTGGAAAGTACAGAAAGAACCACATTCCCCATGTGGGAGGATTCTGGGAGAAGTTTTACTTCAAGCCAGGAAATCTTGGATACCCTGTTTTTCAGAATGCCTATTGTAAGATTGCAATTTATACGTGCTATGATAGACACTTTCCAGAGGGTGCAAGAATTTTAGGTCTTCGAGGAGCAGAGATTGTTTTCAATCCCTCAGCCACAGTTGCTGGGCTCTCCCAGTACCTCTGGGAATTGGAACAGCCTGCCCATGCAGTTGCCAACCAATACTTCATCGGAGCGATAAACAGGGTTGGAGTTGAGGAGTGGAAAACAGGAAGGTTCTATGGCTCTTCCTACTTCTGCAATCCAAGGGGAGAGATTCTCGCACAAGCCTCAGAAGACAAGGACGAGCTCGTTGTGGCAGAGCTTGATCTTGATATGATAAGGGAAGTGAGAAACACCTGGCAGTTCTTCAGGGACAGAAGACCTGAGACTTATCAAGAGATGGTGGAGTTACTTCCTTAAATCTTTTATTTTCCCAACCAACCCTTCTCTTAACCTCTCGAAAACTTCCTCATCTTCAGAGAATCCAGAGGCAAACTCTTCACTTCCTCCTCCCTTCCCTCCATATTTTCTGAGATGCTCTCTCAAGATCTCATTTAGGTTCAAATCCAAATCCTTTGATCTTCCTATCGTGAGGAAAACTC
>JBHIDS010000021.1:0-17253 GCA_046760205.1 Candidatus Methanofastidiosia archaeon | reverse complement strand
AAATTTGTTCCCTCCCCAACAATTTCTTTGATCTGTTGCAAATCCAATACCTTGAATCCTTTTTCTCTTGCAGCCACAAAAATAGAATAGATGCAGCCAAGGGCTGTCGAATTTCTTTTCTCTTTCCTCTCAATCAAAGATAATAAAGACAAAAGCTTGATAATATTCTTCTTTTTGCTCTTTTCAACTTTGATATCAAATCTTTCTGTGCAAAACTCGATATATTTTGCAATGTTCCCAAATTCTCCCAAATTTAGCCTCGTAGAGATAGTCTTCATCTTGTAAAAATTTTTCTGTGAGCCTCGATTCAATTACTTTTAAAGTTCTTGAAAACTCTCCCAGCCTTCGGGTAATCAGGCATTTTCTGGCAAACTGCTCTAGGTTTTTGAATACCATGTCTCCAAGCTCATTGTTTTGATCTGCAATTGTTAACAATGTCTTTTTCCCCAAAAACGCTGCATCGCTCTCTGTTAGAATTTGACCTTGTCTCAAGACAGCTATTCTTCCACCTTCTTCAAGCCACCTCTTTGCAACAAGATAGGCCACAAAGGATTTTCCAGATGTTGGATATCCCTCAAGAACTAAGATACCATTCTGATTCCAAAAATGCTCAAGGATTCTTGAAACTTCAGGTCTATCAATGATATCATCAGCATTCCTGAGGTTTTTCTTGACATCTTCAAAGCTATTTATCGGATCTTCATACTCTAAATATATATCAAAATTTTTTATTTTAAGCTCTCCATAAAGTTCATCAATTTTTTTAAAAGATATCTCGAATTTTTCCAGAATTTCTTTGCTAAGCTTAATATTTCTCATGAAGAAGTGTTTATAATCCTCATCAAAATACTCCATCATGGAAAGGATTTCCTTCCAATTCTGCTCAAAAAAGGATGCAATTTCAGCTTGTAGATTTTTATTTTTTCGGACTTCCTTATGCAATTCATCAAGAATCTTTTCGTCATATTTTTCTCCTGCAAAGCCATTCTCAAGCAACTTATAAAGAGCTGTTCCCTCAAGGCTCAGCAAAGTTCCCAAAACAAGTTGGGGATCAAGAAAACCAAAGCAAAGAAGAATTCCGGCAGTAACGCCAACAGAACCTCCAATCTTCAAAATACTTTTCAAATTATCTGTTGAAAAGAATTTTTTCAGATGCTTGATAATTTCTTTTCTTTTTTTCATTGAGAAAAATCCTATTGCAATGAATAAAAAGTTTATGGTAGAATTCAAGAAACTTTCAATTTGGAAGATCAATGTAAGTTGCAAAGTCATTATTGCTTTTTAAGTGGAAGCATTTGAATTCTTTATATCAGTAGGCTCTTGGAATTTTTGCTCACCCTTGTTTCCTTCCTCACAAAAACCATCTCATCGTTCAATTAAGAGAAAACTCTCTGCAGAATCATAACTCTTGAATGTTCTCATAATCTTATACCTTGCTTCTTTGAAATCAATGCAAATAACACATGTATTTTATCCACTTTTTTTATATCTGTCACATTTGATGTACTTGTCAAAGGTTCTTTTCCTACCATTTCTTGATTTCATAGAGGAAATTTGGGGTTGTTATTTATCAATCTACTGAGTTCAAATAAGAACAGAAATAGAACAAAACTTTTATATCTGCAACCTTCAATTCGATTCGGTGATTGAATGAAATGCACTCATGATAGGCCTAAGAAGCAAAACTCTAGAGGAGATTGGCTCTGTGAGGTGTGCATGAAGAAGTATCTAGAAGGCTTGCCTTGGAGTGCAATTTGAAATAACAAAAGTTTGCCTTCCAAACCGAATTCTTTTTAAGGTAATTTTCAAAGGAGCTTTGAGGTTTTCAAATGAGAGAGATGAACTTCAAAACCTTCAAGGAAGGTAGGATAGAGATATTGAAAAAAACTTTGCTTGGAGCGAGAGAGGTTGGAATGCTTGCTTTCATTCTGCATAGAATAACTGGGGTGATTTTGGTGTTCTATTTGTTTTTACACATATGGGTCATGTCCTCAAGTTTGGGGGGGTCTCAAAGTTTTGATGAGGTTCTTTCAAGATTTCAGACTCCTTTCTGGATTGTGGCTGATCTTTTCCTTTTAGCTGCGGTTTTATTTCATGGGTTGAACGGTTTAAGGTTGACTCTCTTTGACCTTGGGATTGGAATAAAATCCCAAAAGCTGATCTTCTACATCATCTTTGGACTCTCTGCCCTTGGGTTCTTGGTGGCAGTGTTATTCTCTCTGCCCCTTATAGTTGGATAGGTGATTTTATGAAGGCAACTAGAGAGTTTTGGGTATGGTTCTTTCAGCGACTAAGTGGAGTTCTTTCGGTTGTGTTGCTTGGAATTCACTTCTGGGTTACCCACTTTGCAAACCTGGGTGAGAAGATAGTATTCGTTGGGGTTCAAATGAGGCTTTCGAGCTTTATCTTCCTCTCTGTGGACTTTCTTCTTCTTCTTTTGGTCGTTCTTCATGGTTTGAATGGACTCCGCACCGTACTCTTGGACTTTAGGTTTGGACAAGAAAATATAAAATTTATAACCTGGACTCTTATCTTGGTGGGAATTCTGACATTTCTCTTTGGAGTGCAGGTTCTCCAGGCATTCTTGAGGTGATTCGATGTATAAACATGATGTAGTCATAGTTGGGGGAGGACTTGCAGGCCTAAGAGCTGCCGTTGAGATTTCAAAGAAAGTGGATACAGCCATACTCTCAAAGATTCATCCTTTAAGATCACATTCAGGAGCAGCCCAGGGAGGGATTGCAGCCTCTCTTGGAAACGTCACAGAGGATTCCTGGGAGACTCATATGTTTGATACTGTGAAGGGGAGTGACTATCTTGGAGACCAGGATGCCATTGAGATTTTAGTGAGGGAAGCTCCGAAAACCATCTACGAGCTTGAGCACTTAGGGGTTGCCTTTTCAAGGCTCCCAAATGGAAGAATAGCCCAAAGGCCCTTTGGTGGGCACTCAAAACCCAGAGCTTGCTATGCTGCAGACAGAACTGGGCACACCATTTTGCACACCCTCTACGAGCAAGCTGTGAAAAATCATGTGAAAATTTATCCTGAGTACGATGTCCTTTCAATCTTGGTTAAGGATGGAACCTGCAGGGGATTGGTGGCATTGAATCTCCCAAAGGGAGAGCTTTCAACCTTTCACACAAAGGCAGTGATGTTTGGAACTGGGGGGTATGGAAGAGCCTTCAAGATAACTTCCAACGCCCATGCCAACACTGGAGATGGACTTTCCATAGTCCTACGGGCAGGAATTCCAATACAAGACATGGAGTTCGTTCAATTTCATCCCACAGGTCTCTACCAGCATGGAATTCTGGTGACTGAGGGTGCTCGTGGAGAGGGAGGATATCTCTTAAACTCAAAGGGAGAGAGGTTCATGAAGAGATATGCTCCAGAGAAGATGGAGCTTGGACCAAGGGATCTGGTTTCCCGTGCCATTCAGACAGAGATAAACGATGGAAGAGGGATAGGGGAAAGGGACTATGTTCACCTTGATCTAAGGCACCTTGGAAGAGAAAAGATCCTTGAAAGACTCCCCCAGATACGAGACCTCGCTCTAAGCTTTCTGAGCGTCGATTGCATTGTCAAACCTATCCCTATTCAGCCCACAGCCCACTACTCCATGGGAGGAATTCCCACAGATACAGGGGGGCAGGTCATAATAGATGGGAAAAAAACACCCCTAAAGGGCTTGTTTGCAGCTGGAGAGTGTGCCTGTGTCTCTGTCCATGGAGCAAATAGGTTGGGTTGTAATTCCCTTTTAGAGGCGGTGGTTTTTGGAAAGAGGGCTGGAATGGCAATGGCTAAGTACGTTGAGAAAACAGATTTTGGGGAAATTCCAGAGAAAAGAATAGAGGATGCGAAGAAAGAAGTGAATTGGGTGCTTGAAAACGATGGAGGGGAGAAGGTTGCAGAGCTCAGAGAAACTCTTCAAGAAGTGATGATGAACCTTTGCGGAATCTTTCGAGACGAGGAGAAGCTAAGGCGAGGTTTGAGGAGAGTGAGAGAGCTACAGAAGAGATTTAAAGACATTTCAATAGATGATAAAGGAATGCTCTTCAACACAGATCTCATAGAGGCTATAGAGCTTTCTCACATGCTTGACTTCTCAGAGGTCATAGTTGAGGGAGCTTTGAGAAGAGAGGAGTCCAGAGGTTCTCACTTCAGAGTTGATTTTCCTAAGAGAGATGATGAGAACTTCTTAAAACACACTCTTTGCTATAAAACAAAAGAAGGATTGAAGTTCAAGTATAAAAATGTCATTATAATCAAACACAAGCCGATGGAGAGGAGGTATTGAAATGAGATTCAAAATCTTTCGATTTAATCCTGAAAAGGATGAAAAACCATACTTCAAAACTTATGACCTTGAAATTGAAGAGGGAATGACGGTCCTCGATGCTCTAAATGAGATAAAGTGGAGAATGGATGGTACACTGTCCTATAGAAAGTCCTGCAGAAGCGCCATCTGCGGCTCTTGTGCCATGGTTGTCAACGGAAAATATGTTCTTGCATGCAACACCCAACTTTTAAATCTTAAATCTAAAAAAATAAAGATCGAACCTCTAACCAATTTTCCCATCATAAAGGACTTGATAGTCGACTTGAGTGAATTCTTTGAAAAATACGAGAGAATAAAACCGTATCTTACAGCACCTAACCCTCCGAAAAAGGAGAGAATCCAGACTCCAGCTGAGTTCAAAAAGATAGATGAGTACGTAATGTGCATAATGTGCTCTGCCTGCTATGCTGCTTGTCCCTCTGTTTGGTGGAGAAGAGACTTTCTGGGTCCTGCAGCCCTCACGAAAGTCTACAGGTTTTACGCAGACACGAGGGATGAGGAAAAGCTTGAAAGATTGGAGATTGCAGATTCTCTTGAGGGTGCTTGGGGATGTCGCATCATGTTCAGATGTGAGGAAGCCTGCCCAAAGAAAATTGGAACTACTTATGCGATACAGCAATTGAAGAAATCTGTGAGCAAAAAGGTTATATTGAGAAGATAAATTCAAATACTTGAATAAGCCATGGTATCCCCTTGGCGTATTTTTCTTCTTCTGTTAACTGGGAGATACAACCTAAAATCATAACAGCTATCATGAGAATAGTGTCGAGTCTTTTCTTTCCTCCATTGCTATACCAACTTCCAACCTTTTCTCCTACTCTGATTTCAAGTATAAATACCTTGTCAAAACTCTTTTACTTTATTTTTCAATAAGTTTTACAAAAAAATCTCTCTCAAGCCTCAATGTAAGGCTTTCTTCCAAATTTTTAAGCTCTGCTTTTTTATTTTTTATTTCTTTTAAAATCTCTTTCCTCTTTTTTGAAAACCTCAATTCCTCCCTCTCTTTTTCCTTAATCTCTCTTCTCAAATCCTCTATCCTCTCAAGGATTCCTCTATCCATACCCTCATATTCTGAGATTCTCTCTTTCAAACTTCTATAACCTTTCTGTTTCTCAATTAAAAAATCAGATAAAAGAGAATCTGAGAGTTCTCTGAATTTCTTTAACTTTAGAGGCTTTTCACTCAAGATTTTAGATTCCAAAGCTTTTAAAATACCTCTAAGAATCTCTTTGAGCCTTGGATATGAGATTTCCTCTAAAAAAAAGGCTTCACACTCTGATGAGAGGTATCTCTCAAGATAAAAAGTATTAAACTTGAATCTCCCACTCTCACAAAGTTTAAAAAACTTCCTGAACATCCTAGAGAGAGGGTGAAGTATCTCATAGACTTCCCTCTCCAAAACCTCAAGCTCTCTCTTCAAAGCTTTTAAATCATTGAGTCTTTTCAAGAGCTCTACATGCTCTTTGCTCTTCTCAAATTCCTTTAGTCTTTCTTTAAGTCTTTTCCTCTCTCTTGAGAGTTTTTCAATCCTTCCCCTCAACTCTCTGCCCTCAAGTTCTAAGTTTTCTATCCTCTTTGCGATATTCAAGGTATTTCTGTGCTCATCTTGAAGCTCTCTCAAATTGCTCACTTTTTCCTTTTCAGAAAGAGTTTTGCCCAACTCCTCACAAAAGACTGCCAATTGTTGCAGAGTCTTTCTTACATCCTTCATATCTTTCTCAAAGGCGAGATAGAGGTATCTTCCGTGCATTCTGTCCATCTTTTGAATTTGTAAAAGGGCATCCAAGACATCTTGATGAAATTCTAAGAGAGAATCATAGTCCTCCTCCTTGAGCTTTATCCTTTTAACTATGTTTATGATACTCTCTGAAAACTTCTTTTGTGAAGTTTTAACTATGTTTGAGAGTTTCTTTACAAGCTCCTTTCTTTTCATCCTCTCGATATTTAAAACACCTTCAGCGAGTTCTTGAAAGCTCATCTCTATTTCTCTTGCAAGCTTTAAACCTTTTTTTCTCATGCTCTTGGTTTCTATGGAGAGTTTTTTCTCAATCCATGAATCTAAATCTGAGTAACTCACCTCCTGAATTTCCCTTTGAGAGAGCATCTCTCTGAACTTGTCAAGAAAAGACATGGTATCACCTCACTTAAAATATCGCCTGTTCCCTGTACTCCCCATATACCTCTCTCAAGACATCCATCATTTCCTGAAGGGTGGCATAAGCTCTCACTGCCACTAAAATCTCTGGCATCAGGTTTTTATCTTTATAAGCTGCCTCTCTCAGCTCTTCCAAAGCCTCTCTCACCTCTTGAGGATTTCTCTTCATTTTAACCTTTCTCAACCTCTCTTTTTGCACTCTCTCAACCTCAGGGTCTATCTTCAAAGTCTCTATCTTGGATTCTCTTTCCAAAAACTCGTTCACTCCCACCACTATTCTCTCTTTCTCCTCAATCTCTTTTTGGTACCTGTAGGCAGAATTTGCAATCTCTTTTTGGAAAAAGCCCTTCTCTATTGCCCTCAAAACTCCTCCAAGCTTTTCAATTCGCTTGAAGTAGTTGTAAGCCTCCTCTTCCATCTTGTTGGTCAGAGTTTCGAGGAAGTAGGAGCCACCCAGAGGGTCCACCGTGTTTGCAACACCACTCTCATAGGCTATTATCTGTTGAGTTCTCAAAGCTATCTTTACAGCATTTTCTGTGGGAAGAGCGTAAGCCTCGTCCATAGAGTTTGTGTGCAATGACTGGGTCCCTCCCAGGACTGCAGCCAAAGCCTGAATCGTGGTACGAATTATGTTGTTTAGAGGTTGTTGGTGAGTGAGAGAGCAACCTGCAGTTTGAGTGTGAAATCTCAACCACCATGACCTTTCTTTTTCAGCCTTAAACCTCTCTCTCATCTCCCTCGCCCATATCCTCCTTGCAGCTCGAAACTTTGCAATCTCCTCAAAGAAATCGTTGTGGCAGTTGAAGAAGAAAGAGAGTCTTGGAGCAAAATCATCCACATTCAGACCCCTCTCACAGGCTGCCTCCACATAGGCAAATCCATCTGCAAGGGTGAAGGAAAGCTCTTGAACTGCGGTAGAACCAGCCTCTCTTATATGATAGCCTGAGATTGAGATGGTGTTCCATAAGGGAATCTCTTGAGTACAGTATTCCATGGTGTCCACTATTAGCTTTACGGAAGGTTTTGGGGGAAAGACAAACTCCTTCTGAGCTATGTACTCCTTTAGAATGTCGTTCTGTATAGTTCCTGAGATTTTTTCCCTGGGAACATCTTGTTTTTCTGCCACAGCCACGTACATTGCAAGAAGGATTGCAGCCGGAGCATTTATGGTCATTGAAGTTGAAACCTCATCAAGGGGAATTCCATCAAAGATAATCTCCATGTCTTTGAGAGAATCCACTGCAACCCCACACTTCCCAACTTCCCCAAGAGAGAAGTTGGAATCTGAATCATAACCATACAAAGTGGGCATGTCAAAGGCAACAGAAAGACCAGTCTGTCCATGTTTTAAAAGGTACTTGAACCTTTTATTGGTTTCCTCAGGCGTTCCAAAGCCTGCAAACTGCCTCATTGTCCAAAGTCTCCCCCTGTACAAGTCTCTATGAATTCCCCTGGTGAAGGGATACTCGCCAGGATCTCCAAGATCTCTTTTGTAATCTGTGTTGGAATCTTTCGGTCTGTAGACTTCTTTTATGGGAGAGCCCGATGTGGTCATGAATTTACCTTTTGTTATTTTCATCATTCAATCACTTGCAAAACTCCTTTTGAGAGAATATAAGTTTTTTGGCTCCCCAACCCTTATAAACCTTTGAAGAAAACTGAACCATGAATCTCTCAAGAGAGGTGATTGAAAGGATTGATGCCTTTCAAGTCAAACTTCAAGAGAGGGGAATAGATTTGGCTCTTATACTCCAGAAAACTGATGAATATTACCTCTCCTCAAGTTTACAACCAGAGCTTCTTGCAATCTCTCAAGATGAGAGCTTTGCAATTTCAAGAAAAAATCTCTCAAGATTGAAAAGTGAAACCCCCATTGGAATTTTGAAGATTGACTCTCTAAAAGAACTTCCTGATATACTAAAGGAAGAGGGCTTTAGTTTTAAAAGAGTTGGCTTTGAGTTAGATGTCCTTCCATTTTCCTTGTTAGAGTTTTTGAGAAAACTCATCTCGCCAAAGGAGATTTTTGATGTATCAGAAATCATCTTGGAACTCAGGGAAAGGAAATCTTCCTATGAGCTTGAGATGATCAAGAGAGCATCTGAGATCGTTGATTTAGGATTGGGGTATCTTTGTAAGATTTTGAGAGAGGGGATGAGGGAGATAGATCTTGCTTTAAAGATAGAGGCAAGGATGAGGGAGGAGGGACATCAGGGAATTGTGAGAATGAGAAGGTTCAATCAGGAGGTTTTCTATGGACATGTGCTCTCAGGTGAAAGTGGGGGGCTTCGAAGTTACATGAACTCTCCCACAGGCGGCATTGGAGTGAGCAGGGCTATATCTCAGGGGGCAGGTTACAAAAAGATAAGGAGAGGAGAGCCCATCTTTGTGGACATGGTGGGAGCATACCAAGGTTATCTCTCAGATGAAACGAGAATCTTTGTTTTGGGAAATCTCTCCCCTGATTTGGAAGAACTCTATCTCTCAACCCTAAATACCCTAAACTCTGTAATCTCACTTTGCAAAGTGGGAAAGAGGACTTCTGAAATATATGAGGAAGTTTTTTCAAACCTTGAAAATCCAATCCTACAAAGCTCCATCAAGAAAACAGGTTTTCTTGGACATGGGGTAGGCCTTGAACTCGATGAGCGCCCTCTTTTTTCAAAGGGATCTGGAGAGGTCTTGAGAGAGAACATGACCTTTGCCTTAGAACCTAAGGCTATCACAAAAAAAGGAGCCATAGGAATTGAGAACACCTATCTCTTGGAAAAGAGGGGAATTAAGGTTTTCAATAGATTGGAGGAAGAAGTTATCAGATTATAGCTAAGGATTATATACTCTAAATCCTTCTCCTTTTCATGAATCCAGAGAACCTTATTGAGTTTTTTGAGGAAGTTGGAAAGCTAAAGAAAATCAAGAGAATGGGATGGGTTTTAAGAGGAGTCGAAAATCCTGAGAGTGTGGCTGAACACAGCTTTCGGGTCACACTGATCTCGTCCTTTGCCTCAGAATTTTTTGAGGAAAAACTTGACAGAGAGAAAATCTTTCAAATGGCACTGCTCCATGAAATTGCAGAGGTAAAACTTGGAGATTTAACTCTCGTGAGCAAGAGACTTCTTGGGGAGGAACTGGTCTCTAAGACAGAGGAGAGGATTGCAAAAGAGCTTCTACCCTTGGAGAAATTCGAAATCTTTAAGGAATTTGAGGATGGAAAAACTCTTGAGGCAAAGATAGTCAGAGCTTCAGATAAATTTGAGATGTTTCTTCAAGCCTTTGAGTTGGAAAAGAGGCAGAAGATGAATCTTGAGGAATTTTGGAGAGAAGAGCAGAACCTTGAGGAGATCAAAGAGTTGGAGTTTTTCAAAGATTTGTTTGAGCTACTCTCTTTAAAGAGAGAGATTAACCTTAAGAATTTTCAAAACCTTTGAGAATAGCAACTCTTAAAAACTCGATACCCCCCTTTCTTTGCCACAGTTTCTACGTTTCCAAAGGTCTTAAGCATGTGTTTTGCAAGACTCTTTGCTCCAAGTTTTGTTCTTGCAACGAGATAGAATCTCCCATCTTTTTTTAAATATTTTCTTGATTTCTCTATCAACTCGAAAATCTTTTTCTTGCCAGCTTTAATTGGGGGATTGGTTAAAATACAGTCAAACTTCTCAAAAACAACCTCAAGGCTTCCAAGTCTAACTTCTGCATTCATCACTCCATTTTCTCTAACATTTATTTCTGCCAAAATGCAAGCTCTCTCGTTCACATCTATCATCAGAACCCTCTTACATGAATCTGCAAGGGCAATCCCCAAAACCCCATATCCACAACCAAGGTCAAGAATCTCATCAGATTTCAATACCTCTACAACCTCCAATAAGAATCTTGATCCAAAGTCTATCCTATCCTTGGAAAAAACCCCTGAGTCTGTGAGAAAGTTGAATTTCTTTCCTCTCAGAGTGCAACCTATCCTTCCTAAACGGTGCTTAGCTTTAGGTTTTCTAGAGAAGTAGTGTTCCATAATAAAGCTTGAGCACAAACTTTATAAGGTTTTATGCCATCCTCAACTATCAAGGTGATTTCATGAGTATCTGGCAGAAAAGATCGAAAAGAAAGTGGACAGGAAAGTTATATCGTTCCTTTCGAAAGAAGAGAAAGAGAGAGCTTGGTAGAGAGTTTGTTGAAACCAAAATAGGCAAAGAAAAGAAGAAAAAGGTTAGAACCCACGGTGGAGGGGAGAAGCTAAAGCTTCAGATGGCAGAGTTTGCAAATATAGCTACCAAAAAAGGATTCAAAAAGTCAAAGGTTATATCCGTGCTTGAGAACAAGGCGAACAGGAAGTTTTTGAGGAGAAACATAATCACAAAGGGAGCGATAATTCAAACAGAGGATGGAAAGGCAAAGGTTACCTCTCGTCCAGGACAGCACGGAGTGATCAATGCCGTTGAGGTTGAGGGGAAGGAGGGGAAGAAGTAGAGGATTTTGATTTTTCAATTTTTGTTGTGATGGATGATTTCGGTTGAAAAGTAATTAACCCATAACTTAAATGGCCAAAAAGAGAGATTGGGATTTTGAAGCAGACTACCTATTTTTTTCCATTTCCTGAAATTCCTTGAGCTCTTCCAATGTCACTTCTGTCAGGTCTGGAATCTCGCGATTTAAGTGACCTTCAAGTTTTTGCCTTAAATTCTCTGTAGTCTCAAAATTTTTGAGAAGTTCTGAGAATATCATCTCTTTCTCTTCTTTTTCAGTAAAGCTTTGATTTTCCACCTCCAAATATTTCTTTAACTTTGGATGAAAGAAAAGCAGAGAAAAAAGAATAAAGATCAACATTGAAAAATAAAAGTAAGAACTTTTAATGTATGGAATTTCCTTCTTATTTTCCTTATATTCTTCCATTGCTTTAAAATTG
Organism: Candidatus Methanofastidiosia archaeon; assembly: GCA_046760205.1. Classification (GTDB taxonomy): domain Archaea; phylum Methanobacteriota_B; class Thermococci; order Methanofastidiosales; family SZ-28-30; genus JBHIDS01. The sequence continues at coordinate 5,861 of JBHIDS010000021.1, read as the reverse complement.
TCAAAGAAAGATGTGTAACCATTTCCTGCGCTAACAGCCACATATCGACCATCTTCACTTATTGCTGTTGAAAGAATGTTATCTCTAACGTCATAATTCCAAAGCTCATTCCCTTCTTTATCAAAGATCGATATGGAAATGGATTGAGGTATTGGAGATAAACCCATTCTCAACTTTTCAGTAGCGATATAATCTCCATTGCTACTGATTGAAACTGTGTCAGTTATAATATTTCCTGTGTTCCATAACAAATTTCCATTTCTGTCAAATAGTAATAAATAATTTATTCCAACCACAATTCTTTCACCATCAGGAGTTATTGCCAATTCTTCATTAAAATATGAGGTATTTGGAACATCAAAGCTCCAAATTACATTTCCATCTTTATCAAAGAAGCAAAGATATGAAGATAACGCTACAACATGATTGTCCAAAGTGATGGTGACAGCTCCAACATCGCTTCCAGCATTGTAATCCCAAAGCAATTCTCCTTCTTTGTCAAAAAAATATAATCTACCATCGTTAGAACCAACAGCAACATAGTCTCCATCCCTACTCACAGATATAGATAAAACTTTTCCCTCAACTTCATAATCCCAAAGCTTTTCACCTTCTCTATCAAACATGTACACGACACCATTTATTTGTCTATCTTTAAAGCTCCCGCTTGCAACGATATAGCTTGCATCTGGAGTCATTACCAAAGCTGAGACATTTCCTGTTTCGTATCTCCAGATTTCTTCCCCATTTTCATCTAAGAGAACAACTGCACCCCACTTTCTATTCTCTCTATTCCAAACTTCCGATGCAACGTATTTTCCATCATCTGAAATGCAACCCAACCTACTTCCAAGATTTTCCTTTACCCAAATTTTATTACCATCTTTATCAAAGAGATATACATCACCATGTCCTAAAACCACAAACTCACCACTTGGTGTTATATCAATTTTATCTGCTCCAACAGGATAACTCCAAAGAGGTTCTACATATCTCTCACTACTCTCCACAAATGAATGAAAAGAATAGGGAATTATGAGTATTCCCGTCAAAAACAAAATTTTGGTTAAAATATGCAATGGATTTATATTTTGTTTCATTCAGATCACCCATCTATTCTGAGCACGTATTGTTAATAAACACCCAATTGAGATAAAATAATCTAATTACTTAAATCTTTCGATTCAAAGATTGATAATCATTTAACCAAAAAATTATTAACTCTCGAAAACCAACCAAAGTAATAAAAAAGAAAAATCTATTGAATAATGAAGGAAATTTTTTGATAATGAAATAGGTTGGTAATGTAGAGAGTCACCCTCTCCAAGAAATCTAAACATCAACCTCTATCCCAAGCTCCTCCTGAAACTCCTTGTACCTGTTTCTGACAGTTACCTCGGTGACTTTTGCAACCTCTGAAACCTCTTTCTGGGTTCTTCTCTCATCCTCTTGGATCGAAGCTATGTACAAAGCAGCCGCCGCTGCTCCCATTGGACCCTTTCCAGACATCAAGCCATGGGTCATCGCCCTCTCCAAAATCTCAACAGACCTTTGCTGAACTCTTGAGGAAACCTTTAACTCAGAGGCAAACCTTGGAATGTAGTCTGTGGGGCTCGTTGGAGGAAGCTTTATCTTGAGCTCCTTTGCAATGTGTCTGTAGCTTCTCCCAATCTCTCTCTTATCTATTCTCGAGAACTCTGCAAACTCGTCCAGAGTTCTTGGAACTCTACACTGCCTGCAAGAGGCATAAAGGCATGCAGCAGCCATGCCCTCGATGGACCTTCCCCTTATCAAGCCATCGTCTATGGCTTTCCTATAGAGTACTGCTGCAATCTCTCTGATGTTTTTTGGAAGCCTTAGGTGAGATGCAAGTCTGTTCAACTCTGTGAGAGCAAATGCCAGGTTTCTCTCCTCTGCAGTGGAGATTCTCATTCTGGTTTGCCATTTTCTCATCCGATAGATCTGGGACCTTGTCTCTGGAGAGATGTCTCTCCCTTGATAGTCCCTGTTTCTCCAGTCTATGTCTGTGGAGAGTCCCTTGTCATGGATTGTGTAGGTCATTGGAGCCCCTGTTCTCGCTCTCTTGTCCCTCTGATCTGAGTCAAAAGCTCTCCACTCAGGTCCTATATCAAAGATGTTGTCATCAACCACCAGACCGCATTCCTGACAAACCTGCTCTGCTCTGGAAAAATCCTGGACTAGGTGAAAGCTCCCACACTCAGGACACTTGTTTCTCATATTCTTTCCTCGTTTGTTGAATGATCGTGGGTAAGTGTACAATCTCTCTTAGAGGTTATATATAATTCTTTCGATTATTACTATTTTGATAGTAATTTGGGTTTTAATCCAGAAATTCTATATTTTCAAATTTTGTGAATTCAAGTTTCTCTAAAAGTAGAGAGTCATAGATCATCTCCTCTGGAGAGTGAGCATCGCTTCCAAGGATGAGGGAGATTCCCTTCTTAGATGCTTTTGAGTAGAGTTCTTTTGGAGTCGAGTCGAATCTTTTAAGGTTCAACTCAAGGGCAAGCCCATTTTCTAAAGCCAGATCCAAAGCCTCATCAAGATTCCTGCAGGTGGAACCAAACTGGCAGGGGTGGGCTATGAGGTCAACTCTCTTCCCCCTCAACCCAAAAAGGGCATCAGAGAGGTCTACTCCTCTTTGGATGTGTACCATTACATAGTCAAAGTGTCTTGGAATTTTTTCAGAAAAGGGATAGTTTATCTCACAACCATAGTAGATTGGAAACTCCACATGGTTTGAAGCCTCAAAAAGCTCGGCTCTCATCTTCTTATACTTTCTATGAACCTTTGGAAAGTGATCCACAAAGCCCAGAGCCTCAAGATTTAAAATCTCAGCTTTTAAAAGATATGATGTCAAAAGTTTTCTCGAGAATTTGAAACCGTGCCCCATTAGATGAAGATGAAGGTCATACATTGAAAAACCCTAACTTTTTTACTACATCCTCAAATCCTTCCTCTATCAAAATCTCCTTTTCTCTCGATCTCCATCCTCTAACTATCTTGGGATTTTTGAAGTGCTTTTTGAGATAGGAGAGTAAATCTCTGTTGGCTTTTCCCTTCACTATTTGAGCCCTTATCTTTACTTTGATTCTATCCTTCCATTCATCACAACTCAAAGAGTACTCCTTTGAGTTTGGAACCACACAGATTCTAAGAAGGGTTCTCTTACCTCTCTTTTCGATAAACTCCATGGTTTAACTTTGAAAGATAGGAGATAAATCTTTTGGTGATGCAGGTCTAGTGCAAATTTGGGTTGTGAGAAAACTTCAAATTGAAAACCTGGGCAAATTCTGGTGATAAGTCTAATGAGATTTCAACACATTCCCATCTTGTTCCCTTTTCTTTAAAGGAGAATTTCTTAATTTCAATAAATAAAAAAAATAATACATTATCAAGTAAAAATTGATGGTTATTAAATTCTAATATTTATCGAAAAGTTTATAAACCCCAAAAAACCATATTAGTATGTGGTGCAAGAAAATATTTTGAAATTTATCTCAGAAACAGAGAATAATGAAGTTTTCATTCAATTGAACAAAAGAATAAATATAAAATACAAAAAATGTCAGAAATTCGATGGAACAGTTGAAAACATAATTTATCAAATAGGAGATGGTTCAATTATTAAGTTGTTTGACAAAACACCATTTCCAAGAAAAACAACTGATGTTGTATGTCCTCATTTTGTTGAATTGAAATGGGCTAATGGTTGTCCTTTTAACTGCTCTTGGTGTTATCTTCAAGGAACTTTTAGATTTCTAAATAGAAAGAAGAACCCCTTTGTTAAAGATGTTGAAAAAGCTAAGATACATGTTTGGAAATTTTTGAATGAAGTTAACCACAAAAAATATGTTTTAAATAGTGGAGAATTAGCAGATTCTCTATTGTCTGAAAATCATGAAAAACCATTTTCAAAATGGATCATTCCAATGTTTGAAACCCAGAAAAACCATAAAGTTTTGTTTCTAACAAAATCTACAAATATAAAAAACATCTTGGAAATTGAAAAACATAATCAAACAATAGTTAGTTATAGCTTAAATTCTGAGAAAGTAGCAAAAAAATGGGAAAAAGCACCGAGTCCAAAAGAGAGAATAAAGGCATTAAAGAGGCTTTATGAAGCTGGTTATGAGATTAGAGTTAGAATTGATCCCATGGTTCCAAATGAGAATTGGCAAAAAGAGTATAAAATTCTAATAGACATGTTATTTTCAAATTTAGAGCCTGAAAGAATAACTTTGGGTTCATTGAGAGGCTTGCAATCAACAATCAATGAATCTGAAGACAAATCTTGGGTTAAATATCTTTCTGAATGTTCAAATTGGGGAAAAAAGATTGATTTTAATAAAAGATTTGAAATGTATTCAACTTTAATAGAGTATTTGGAAGAAATCTGGAGTAGAAAATATAAAATGTATATTCAATGATAAAGATTCAAAAAAGATTGAATCATTAAAACAAAATCTGAATGAAAAAATAATTGATTTTGATGAGGACAAATATATTTTAGGTTTTTTTGAGAAAGATGTAAACAAAGTTGTTGATAAAATACTTCATATTATTAACAAATATGATCATAATCTTTTCTTTCTAGACCCTCAAAATCATATACAATTGACATGGAAAACAATTGAAAAAATAGCAGAATTTTCAGCAATAGATAGTTATAGAGGAAAAGTATTCCCCAGAAGACCAGAATTATTAATAACATTCATGACATACACTATGCAGAGAAGGTACAAAATCAGTGAAGAAGATCGCGAGAAAATTGACAAGAGTTTAGGAACAGATATTTGGAGAGAGAAAGTAAAAGATTATGAAAAAAAGAATGTTCCAGTTTATTGGGCTTTTCTTGAAACATTTTTGGATAAACTTGGTGAATATTATAATAAAGAAAAGGCAATCAAATGGTTTCCTGTAAAAGAAGTTATCACTGAAGCACCAATTTATTTTATAATCTTGGCATCAACTCATCCACTTGCACAACAAATAACGTTCAAAAATTTTGAAAGTTATATTAAGAGAGAATTCCGGGAAGTTGATCATGCATATCAGCAAGAAAAAGCTAGAAGAGAACATGGTAAATTATTGATCGATTATTTCGATATTAATAATAAAAAATAATTTTATTATTGTTGGACTTGAGCAATTTTTTGGAAAAATTAATTGACTATATTTGTAAAAACATTTTGTTGGGCGGTTCTAATACATTATTGTTGATGACCGTATCATAAAATTTTTCATCGGCAAACCTATATAAGTCAATTTTTTGATGTATTAGAATCATCACTTGAAATAACCCATTTCATAAGATTTCCCTACCACTCGACTTTACAGATTTTGCACACAGATTGTGATGTACATGATTGAATAATTCCTCATAATAAAGACCTACCTCATTATTCAACCTTCACATTAAAGAGAAGATTGGCAGAACACGAACTTCTACACAGCCTGTGCAATCATGTTGTAGAATAAAAACTTCATCTTCACCTCTCGAATCATTCCCTCGAAACTCGTAGCCCTCAAGTTCTCTCCAAACATCCTCTTGACTGCCGAGAAATGGCTCTCTGCAGCCCAGCGTTTTCCATATCCATACTTCTCCTTCCACTCTTTCTTTCCCAATTTCCTCAATTCTCGAACACATTTTGCTCTATATGGAGACCATCTTGGCTTTGTAGAGGCACTCTTTCTTATCCTGATGCCACTCTTAATGCCATTCCTTTTTAGAAAGTTGAAGTTCTCCCTCGTGTCATGGGTAGCATCTGCCAGAACTCTTTTCACTCTTCTTCCTTCAAGGTTGTTTTGAACTTGATTTAATAAATCTTCGAATTTCT
>JBHIDS010000020.1:0-17386 GCA_046760205.1 Candidatus Methanofastidiosia archaeon | reverse complement strand
TAAAAATTGAGAAATACGATATGATCATTGGCAATCCTCCTTGGGTTGTTATGAGATCTATGAAAAATAAAGAATACCAGAACTTTTTAAAGAAAGAGGTCTTAAATTACCACCTACTTGAAAATAAAGATGTTCATCTTTTTACCCAGATGGAACTCGCAACGCTCTTTTTCTGCAAGTGCGCTAATTTGTACTTAAAAAAGAATGGGATAGTAGCCTTTGTAATGCCGAGGAGCGTTTTAGCAGGAACGCTCCATCACATCAATTTCAGGAAATTTAGAAAGCCTTCCATAAAATTAGTTAAGATAATTGATTTAGAGGGAGTGAACCCTCTTTTCAATATGCCTTCTTGTGTATTAATTGGATTAAGAGACGGTACAACCAAATACCCAGTACTATCGGAAAGGTATACAGGTGAGTTGCCCAATAGAAATGTCAAATTCTCTGAAGCAATGGCAAGATTAGCTACTGAAGTTTGTAAATACATTCCTCCGGACTTCTCAGCAAAACCAAGTTATTACTACGATAAATTCAAAGTAGGAGCAAGTATATTCCCAAGGTCACTTTACTTTGTGGATATCATATCTCACAAAAACTCGCAGGTTGCAGTAAAAACATCCTATGAGATATATCGCATAGCTAAAGAGCCATGGAAAATTGTATTAGAAGGCAGGATAGAAGATGACTTTCTTTATGCCACATTGTTGGCTTGGGAGATAATTCCATTTAGTTATATTAAGCTTCACCCAGTCATACTCTCAATTAAGAAGCATTTTAATGGGTATAGGTTATTAAATTCAAATGAATTACAAAGAGCTGGTTTTACAGGGGCTGAAGAATGGCTTAAGAAAGCACAGGAGATTTGGTACAAAAGAAGGACAAAAAAATCAGAAAAGCGCTTCCCAAGTTTATTGGATAGATTGAACTACAATAACCTCCTTACAATTCAGGAACCATCCAAGAGATACGTTGTTTTATACAATGCAACCGGTACTAATTTGGTTTCCTGTGTTATTGATAAGTCATCACTGCCATATTTCATGGCCAATAGAAAAGAAGTAAAACCCAAAGATTTTGTTGTAGATGTCAAGACATGGTTTTTTGAAACTGAAAGTGAGATGGAGGCATATTATTTGAGTGCTGTCTTTAATTCCGAAATAATTAGCAAAATAATAAAGCCTTTGCAACCGAAAGGGCTTTTTGGTGCTCGTGCAATTCATAGAAGACCTTTACTCTTTGCAATACCCAAATTTGACAGTGATGATGATATGCATCTCAAACTTGTAGATATTGGGAGAAAGTGTCATGAAAAAGTAAAAGCTATGAAATTTGCACAAAAGAATAATATCAGAGCAGAAGTGAGAAAAAAACTTAAAAGTGAAATAATGGAGATAAACCAAATTGTATCAAAAATTCTAAATATCGGCATGGAAGGCGAAAAAAATGCCAGTTGATATGCAACTGTTAATGGATAAACTTCAAGAAATGAAGGATGTTTATGAAAATGCTATTAGAAATGCAGAATATACCAGCCTTATAAGATCTAAAAGACTCATTAATTTGCTCCATGAATACGTAATTGAAGAGTTAAAGAAGAGAGTCGAATCGAGTTGGGTTGTTACAGATAAAAAGGTTTATGGGTTTCCAAAGACTAAGCAGCAGGACATCATAATTCATCCCCCACAAAACGGTAGAAATGTATCTGTTGGGCCTATCATGGCAATTAATGTGAGAAGTCAACTGAGTTCTATTGAGAAGAATTATGATACCCTATTTGAGAGAATATTTGCAGAAGCTTTGAATCTTCATAATAGATTCCCTTATATGGTCTTAGGGTATCTTTATTTACTTCCCAAGGTTGGATATGATCCAGATGCTGCAAAAGAAAATCGAGTGGAATTATCTGAGAGGTATAATCTTGAAAAATACATCTTAAGCTTCTTATCCATTGCAAACAGAATGAGTCCAAACGATGTGTCTTGGAAATATGAGAAAGTGTGTCTTTTAATCGTTGATTTTGAAAGCGATCCTCCCAAAGTTATAGATGATATGCAAATATTTCTGGATGAAGGGCTAGTTAGCGAGGATTTTGCTCAGTTTTATGCGTTTGAAAAGTTAAGTATGAAGGATTTCTTCAATGAATTATACAAAACAATGATGGAAAGATACTACTTACTGGGATTTCGATAAGATGATGTATCAAAGGAAAAATTATTTTTAATAGGTAGAAGATGAAATTCAGATCACTCAATTTTTACCAGAACTCCTACCGAAAGCTTTATATAGTAGAAGTTTCTACATAGATAGTAAGTTCATATCTTTCCTCCCGAAGAAGAACTCAGGAAAGGGGCGACCCTTTCCTTCTACTTTTCTGCATAAAAACTTTCAGAATGATAAACTCTTGTGATGTATGAATCAACAGAGAGAGCTGCCACTGTTCCATCCCCCACTGCTGTTGTTATTTGCCTTACAGGTTTTGACCTACAGTCTCCAGCAGCAAATATTCCCTCTACAGAGGTCATCATGTTTTCATCTGTTAGAATGTATCCTTCCTCGTCCTTCTTCACATCGATGAGATCCGTATCTGGAACATTTCCAATGTATGGAAAAATTCCCTCCACCTTGAGTTTTGAGAGCTTTTTGGTCTTCAAGTTTTCGTAGAGGATTTCAGAAACCCTATCTCTTCCTCTTATCTCTCTCACCACAGAGCTTAAAATGAGCTTAAGCTTTTCATTTAAAAAAGCCTTCTCTTGAAGAATCTTCTCTGCCCTAAGTTCATCTCTTCTATGGATTAGATAAACCCTCTCACAGAACCTTCCGAGATAAAGGGCTTCTTTCAAAGCCGCATCCCCTCCTCCCACCACGACCACCTTTCTTTTGTAAAATAACCCCCCATCACAGATTGCACAGTAGGAGACTCCTCTCCCAAAGAACTTCCCCTCTCCAGGAACGTTCAATTTCTTGGGCTCTACCCCTGTGGCAACTATTATGGCTCTTCCTTTGTATGACTTTTTAGAGGTTTTCACCACTTTCTCTTCAACATCAATCCTTAAAACCTCCTCAAGCTTCATCTCGAGACCAAATTTATACGCCTGTTCTTTCATCTTTTCCATCAAAGAAAGCCCAGGAATAGGGTCTGGGAATCCGGGATAGTTCTCCACTATATCAGTTTTTGCCACTTGTCCCCCAGGTGATTTCTCAAAAAGGAGGGTTTTAAACATGGCTCTGCAAGAATAGATTCCTGCAGTAAGTCCTGCAGGTCCACCACCAACGATGATCACATCAAACATCTTGAAAGCTTCAAAATACTCTATATAAGATTATCTAAAGAATCCTTCCGAAAACTTTATATATAAGTTACTATTTTGATAGTAAGTGATTTCATGAATCGAATAGAGACCCTCATCGCCTTAGGATACTCACCAGAAGAGATTTTGGAGATATTGAAGAAAGAGGTCTATGAGACCTTTGAAAAGATGTTTGCAAAAGAGCTGAAAGACTCCTTTGAGAGCTCAAAGCTTGAGAGAGGGAAGGGAAAGAAGGGTGACGAACCATAATTTTTTAAGACTTAAATACATAAAGTTTCTATGACTACCATTAGAGAGGGGAGCATGGAGTGTCCGAGGTGTGGTTTTGTCTTCCTAGCTACAGGTTTATCGAGTTATGGATTTTCTTCAAGAGACACTGACGGAAGACCAAACTTTTGGGGATTGAATCCTTTGCCCTTCTTTGTGAAGGTTTGTCCTCATTGTGAGTATGCAGCCTTTACCTCAGACTTTATTTTAAAACCCTCTTTGACTGAGGAGAGGGAGAAAGAGATGGAGGTTTATTTGAAGTACGAATTGGCTGGAACTCATTACGAAAAGATAGGTTTGAAGTTGGAGGCGGCGAGAGCCTACCACCATGCAGCTTGGGTATTGGTGGATCAGGGAGAGCTTCAAGAGGCAAAGTCATTCTATCTCAAGGCAGCCAATCTCTATCTTGAGTATTTTCTAAAGAGCGATGAGATCTACAATCTCTACCTCTCAGGAGAGTGCTTCAGAAGAGCCGGAGAAACTTTGAAAGCAAGGAAGGTTTTTGAAGAAATTCTAAGTGAGAGAAAAGACCTTCTTAAGGCTTCTGAAAATGGGGAGGAGATTCGAAAGCTCACGTTGGAGATGCTTGAGAGATGCTAACAGAAGGAGAATCTGTAAAACAATAACTTTATAAATCTTCAAAACTGAAGGGTGCGAGGTGAGAAAATTGAAAAAGTATATTTTAATTCTGAGTTTGATTCTCACAATCACAAACATTGGGGCCTCAGATTTAGAGGTTTCAAGGCTGATAGAGGTTCAACCTGACTTCGTTAACTATTCTTTTGTATTCAAAGAAACCTTAAAAATCAGAGCTCTTACCTCTACAGAACTTGAAGGTTTTGAGATCTACATTCAAGATGGAGCCTTAGAACTTTCAAGTGAATTTGAGTTTGTTCGCGATGGAAGGAGGGTGAGGTTCCTTTTAAATCGTACCCTAAACTCTGGGGAGGAGCTTGAGATCACCTTAACGTATATCGTCTACGAGTACTTTGGAAACTCCATCGTTGGAGACTTTACCCTCTATGTAGAGACAGAGTTTCCCACAACTCTGAGATTAAGGATGCCCCAGAAAAAACTTGAGTTTGAGGAGATCACAGAGGGCTATTCTCTCAATGTTGAGGAGAAAACCATCTTGGAGTGGGAGTTCTCAGAGGATATCTTCATAAGATTAAAATACAAGAACACAGGGATAGACTGGTCAGACACCTCAGAGGTGATAAAAGAGATAGAGGCGATGGGAGAGAGCTACACCTTCAAGATAAACTATCCAATGGGAGCTGAGGAGCTTTTAGAGGATGTTTTGTTCTACATTGAAGAGATCTTTCCATATCTTATTTCAGACATCTCATATCCCCCACCTTTCAGAGAGTTCACCATAACCCTTGCAAGACAGAATGTCTCTGCAGAGCCTGGCACCATCATCGTTGGAGTGAACTTTGGAAAGGGCAAGCTTGCCCTCTTTTTGGAGAACGTAAAAGATCCTCCCTCCTTCACTCTTGGACATGAGATGGTTCACTCCTGGTTTTCTGGAGTTCCTCTACTCTTCAACGAGGGGCTCGCAGAGTACTTTGGAGGAAGGTCATTGTTGTACATGGCAGAGTTAAAACCTATTTTAAAGGGCGAGATCATTGGAGAGGTGAAAACCTTAGAGGCTGAGGAGAGGTACTGGAGATCCGTAGAAGAAAAGTACAACAAGGAGATAAATCTGATGCTCTACTCATATCACAGAGATGCTGGGAGTGGAGTTCCCACTGTAAGACAGGGAGAGTTGAACATCGCAGCCTACAGAAAAGCCACTTATCTCTATCTCTATATCGCAAGAGAGCTTGGGCACGAGACTGTGCAGGAGTTCGCGAGAGTTGTGATGGAAAGAAAAAAAGAGATTGGTTATGAGAAGTTTGAAGAGGAAATAAATCCAAAAAAGCTCTCTGTTGAGGAGATAGTCTATCTTCTTGAAAAAACCTCAAAGGGAAATGAGGTTTTCAAACTTCTTACGAAAGACCCCTTCAACTTTGAAATAGACCCTCCAGATATCTTTGAGGTGAAGCTTGCAAGAAGAGAGGCCTCAAAGGAGTCGTGGTGGAGTGCTCTTCTTTTCTCTCTTGCAAAACCTGAAACTCTAAAAGACGTTGAGGGTCTTAAAAGTTTTGCACGTAAAACCAAACTTGCAGCCTCACTCTCTCTGATTTTCCTAATTTCAGGACTAGGTTTTATCTCTCTCAAAAAACTCAGAAAAATGAGCCTTGGAGTAGAAAAAAGAAGAAGAGAAAAAATGAAAACAGAGAACATAGACGAGATCAAGCTAAAGCTCATAGAGAAGTTTGGCTCTATGGCAGCCTACCAAGCAGAGATAGCCTCCAAGTACACCTGGGAGAGAGTGGATGATGAAGAGGTGATAAAAGAGTTTGCAAGAGAGATTGGGATTTTGGAGTAGGTTGATCCTAAAATGAAAAAAATGATCGAAAGCAGGTGAGTAGCTTGGACAAAGGCAAGTACTTTAAAAGAATCACCAACGTGGATCTGGACAGAGAGATAGACTCGATAAAGAAAAAGATTGAGTCGTTGAGAAATCTCAGGCTGACCATTTTAACAAGTCTTAAGAATTTTCCTTCAAGACTCAAGAGAAGGGTCTCTGTAGGCTCTCTCAGATTTCTGGATTCAGAGATTAAAAGATTGGAGGAAAGGCTCTACTTCTTAGAAGTTCTAAGGTCAAGAATCTCTGGGTTTACAGACAGGGAAATTGAGAACTTCAAGAAAGACATAAAAAATCTCAAGGCTCACTTCAAGACCTTCAAATACATGTATCGCACCAAGAGAAAGAAAGCCATTGATGAATTCTTATTCTCCTTAGAGGACATTCCGCCTATAGGAAAGGAGTACTGGTTCATGCTCTTCACCTCCTTTGACTCCACCCAAATTGTTACAACCTTTGGGAGGTACAACAACAAGTTCACCTTCAACGATTGTGTGATAGATGGAAGAAGAAACTCAGGGGATAGACTTGAGGGAGCTTGTACAGTATGGTACTTCAACGAAGGAAAGCACGAGATTCCAACGTACTCTGGAGAGCTCAAGGTGGAAAAAAACCAGCTTTCTTGTGTGAACTCAAGTCTCAAAATAGAATTTGAGGGAAAATATCCCAACTACAGGTTGAGCCTAAGTGAGGATGGAGAGGAATTCTGCAACCTTAAATTGGTAAAACTAGGTCATGGAAAAACTTCAGAGTTTGATGAATTCTTCAAGGGAATGTTTGGATACCAGCTTTTGAATCTCTACTTCTCATATTCCGGAACCCTTAGAGATAAGAAGATCAGTGGGAGGTGTTATCTTCAAAAGGTTGTGGTGGTGGGACCCTTTCTACCTTGGAAGTGGGGAAGGATAAACTTTGAAAATGACTATGTATTTACCTATTTCTCTGTAAAACTTGAGGGATTGGGGCTGAAGAAGAAATTGATAAACTATGCAAAGCTCTACGATTCGAAGAGAGATAAAACCTTAAATTTTGAGGAGATTGAGATGAAAAACTTTGGAGAAGGCTCAAGATGGTTGATAGAGGCAACCTCACCCAATAAAAAACTGATGCTTTTTTTAAAAACCTATTGTGTTCATCCTTTTACGTTTAGATCGAAGGGAAGTTGGAGCTATAACGAACACTTTGTGGAGGTCTTGGACTTTCTGCTTGAGGGGGAGAAAAACCTCGATCTTTCTTCCTTAGGTAAAGGATTTGGGCTTGTAGAAGACTCAAGGGGATTCATAATCTAGGTGATTTCTTGGATATATTTTTGGTTTTCTTTGAAATATTGGTTTACATCCTCTCTTTTTTTTGTCTTCTTGACTCAAGAGGGAAGAATAAAGAGTTTTTATTTTTATCTCTCATAATCTATGGGGTTTTGCTTGAGTTGCTCTCCATAAAGCAGTTTGGTGCATACAGCTATTCGAAGGCTCTCATCACGGTTTTGGATGTTCCTTTGGCAGTGGGTTTTGGTTGGAGTGTCATAATCTACACCTCTATGGAGCTCTCAGACAGGCTTTTAATTCCTGAAAGAGCAAAACCCTTCATGGATGCCCTTTTAGCTCTGAACATTGACCTATCCATGGATGCCATTGCCATAAGACTTGGTTTTTGGAGATGGGTGGTATATGGAGATTGGTTTGGAGTTCCTATTGGAAATTTTTTTGGATGGTACGTTGTGGTTCTCTCTTTTTCTGCACTTTTAAGGTTTCTTAAAAAAAGAATGAATCCAAACATCTCACCCTTTCTCTCCATCCTATTCTCTCTCTTGATCTTGAGGTTTTCTTTAAGGCTATGGTTCGAATTTGTGTTCCTAAGTGGAATCGAGATGGAAGTTTTGTCTTTGATCCTATCTTCATCTCTCATATGGGTGGGCTTAAACCTAAAGAATTTAAAGACAGACAATTCTTTCTCAAAAACTCTCTTCTCCGCTCCCCTAACCTTTCATCTCTTCTTCTTTTCCTCGCTCATTCTAAAAAAGTTCTATTCTGAGGCTCCAGGGCTCCTCTGTGTCTCATTCAGTATGATGGTTCTTGGAATTTTTGTTCATTCATTACCCTCACTTTCAAGTTTTAAAAAAAGGGAGGGGGAATGAGATGGACTTATCCATAGTTATTCCCACTCTAAACGAGGAGAAGAATCTTCCTCTTTGCCTCGATTCAATTAGAGCTTCAAAGACTCAACTCTCCTTTGAGGTAATAGTTTCAGATTCTGGAAGTAGGGATAAAACCTTGAAAATTGCAAGGGCTCATGGATGTAGGATAGTAACCACCACCGAAAAGGGAGTGGGTCTTGGAAGAAATCTTGGAGCCAAAAAAGCCTCCTCCAACCATCTTCTCTTCTTAGATGCAGATACTTATCTTCCCAAAAACTATCTTGAGACTGCCCATAAAAAGTTTGAGGATGAAGAACTCATAGCTTTTGCTGCAAGCTTTAAATTCTCCAAGAGGGAAAAAAAGCTAAAAGTGGCAGAGAATTTTGTAAACTCCTACTTTGCCTTTAGAGACCTTTTGGATGTTGCCACTCTACCAGGCTTTAACACCAACGTGAAAAGAGAGGTCTTTGAAAGGTTGGGAGGTTTTAGAAATGTTCCCTTAGAGGATGTGGACTTCTCACGTAGGGTTAGAAAACTTGGGAAGATCAGATACTTTAGAGAATTTTACGTCTATACCTCCTCTCGAAGATTGGAGGGAATGGGGATTCTGGGAACTCTGAACTACTACATGAAGATGGGTCTTTTGATGGATTTTCCAGAATTTGAGAGATTTTTAAAGGCTGAGTACGTGGAGGTTAGGGGATTTTCCCTTAACTTTGACGAGGAATATTCAAGAGGGGAGCTGGAGAGCATCAAGATCCTTTTGGATGACCTCTCTTTTAAAAGACTCTCTTCAAAGATTCAGATGGACAGAGCCTTACAAATGCTAAAGGACAAGTACAAAAAGTTAAAGGGTGATGTAAATTAGATTGAGATTGGATCTACACACCCATTCTACTCTCTCTGATGGGTTAAAAAACCCTCAAGAAATTGCAAAGCTCATTAAGAAGAAAAAGCTTTCTGGCCTTGCCTTCACAGAACACAATTACGTTTCAAAAAAAATGAAAAGAGTGGTGATGAGAGAAAATCTGATTTTAATTTGGGGTGTAGAACTCGCCGCAAGAGAGGGGCACCTGCTTGCCTATGGTTCTGAATTTGAGAGTATCTCGAAAATCTGTCATAAATTTGAACCCATAGATTTTTATTTGGAGCTTGCAAGGGATTTGAATCTTTTGGTTGCGGCATGTCATCCCTTTGATTATTTGAGGCATGGAATAGGCAAAATCATTTCAAATTACAGATGGGATGCCATAGAAACCTTTAACGCCTCCACAGCTACTCCTTTTTCAAACTTTAAAGCAGAGAGGATTGCAAGAAAACTAAAGCTTCCAGAGATTGGAGGAAGCGATGCCCATGCCCTTTACTATGGGTATGGTTTTACCGAAGTTGAAGTAGAATCAGAAAAACCAATAGATATTTTAGATGCCATAAAAAAGGGAAGATGTAAGACAGGGGGAAGCCACGTCCTGCCTCACCAGATGGCAAGAAGGATTTATCTGAAAAAGATCAAGCACAAAGTCTAGCTTTGTTATCACACGTCCCTTCCAATCACTCTCTCCACCGTTTCTATGGCACTCCCCAAATAACTCTCAGGTTTTAGAGCACTTTTTATCTCTCTTTCATTTAAAAATCTCCTAACCTCTTTGCTCTCTCTTAAAAGCCTTTCAAAATCCCCTTTTTTAAGTGCAAGCTTTCTCAAAATCTCGTGAGCCTCTTGCCTCGATGCACCCTTTCTAACCATCTCGAGCATCACACTTTCTGCCATCACTCTCTTCTCCATCATAAGATTTTTCCGGATGTTCTCATGATGAAAGATCAAATTCTTCAAAACCCTCTTCATGCACTTCAGCATCTCATCCATCAGAAGAAAGTTTTCTGGAATTAGAACTCTCTCTGGGGCTGAGTTTGTTAGATCTCTCTCGTGCCAAGAGACGTTGTTTAGGAGAGCAGGGATTGTATTTGAATAGATTATCCTAGAGAGTCCTGAGATTTTCTCACATATCTCTGGATTTTTTTTGTGGGGCATGGTGGAGGAGCCTACCTGTTTTTTTCCAAAACTCTCAGAAACTTCGAATATCTCTGTCCTTGCAAGGTTCCTTATCTCTGTTGAGATCTTGTCGAGGGTTGAGGCGAGGATTGCAAAGTTGCAACAGAGTTCTGCATGAAGATCTCTTGGTACTATCTGGTTTGAAATATCTGCCATCTGGATTTGGAGATACTCTCCCACCAACTTCTGTACTTTTGGAGAGAGGGAAGCAAAGGTTCCCACGGCACCACTCATCTTTCCACATATTCTTTTATCGGTAACTTTCAGTCTCTCAAGGTCTCTTTCAAGCTCTGAGTAGAAGAGGGCAAACTTCATTCCATAGGTTGTGGGTATGGCATGCTGTCCATGGGTTCTTCCAATGCAGATGGTTTTCTTGTGCTCTAAGGCAAGTCCTTTTAGGATCTCTTTAAGCTCTTCAAGATCCTTGAAGATTATTCTCATAGCCCTCTTCATTTGTAGAGCTTGTGCTGTGTCGATGATGTCGTTTGAAGTAGCTCCAAGATGAACATATCCCCCAAACTCAGAAGTTTCGGAAAGAGCTTTCACCACAGCCATCAAGTCGTGGCGAATCTCTGCTTCTATCTCATCTACCCTCGAAATGGTCACCTTTTTTCTATTAAAAGAGAGCTCCTCAAAAGCCCTCTTTGGAATTTCTCCCAACTCAGCGTGTGCCCTGAGGAGAGCAAGCTCCACATCTAAGAGATAATTCAACTTAGTCTCTCTCTCAAAGACCTCTCTCATCTCTTCTGAACCGTACCTGTTCTCTATGGGATGGATCATTTTTTTCCTCTTTGCTTATGAGAATCCAGGAGGTTATAAGGTTTGTCCCTAATATGTTTGTACTGCATTTTTTCTCTTTACTTATGAAAATTTTTTAAAAAATATTTTGTTTTTGGAATCCTAAAAACCAAAGATTCCTCAAAAAATAACATTTCCTTAGGACATTGGGCAAAATTGCGAAAAACACCAAGATGAAAAGAGGCTGAAAAATATGAAAATAGAGGAAGTAAAAGAAGAAAACCGATGAACTGAGCATAGTTTGCTTGGTGGAGAAAAAGATCCCGAAAGAACAGCTGAAGAGGAGAGACCTCATACCTACTAAAATGGAAGAAGTGAGAAGGTAAAGGAAAGGCACGAGACAGAGCTCATGAAGAAGGCTGGGATAGTTTTAGGAGGAAAATATATAAGAAGAGAGCCTTAATCGAGAAGGAGCAAAGCGTATCTGGCTGTAAGAGAAAAACTTTTAAACCGAAAAAATAAATTCAAAGGATGATTCAAAACTACTCCTTTGGTTCAATTGTAATAGATGAAAAAACCTACACCTCAGATGTAATAATCTATCCAAAGAAGGTGGATTCAGGCTGGTGGAGAGAGGAGGGGCACTTGCTTCAGATATCTGATCTCTCGAAGGTTATGGAATACGAACCTGAGATTCTGATAATTGGAACTGGTGCTTCTGGTTTGATGAAAATCTCTTCTGAGGTAAAAAACTTGTGCAAAACCCATGGAATTCAGCTAATCTCTGAAGAGACTTCGAAGGCTTGCATGACCTACAACAGGTTAAAAGATGAAAATAAAGTGGTGGCTTGTCTACACCTGACCTGTTAAATCTCTTTTAAATACTCTCCCAGCATCTAAAGTTTTATAAGTTCCTTAAGGTATGTAAGCCATGGCTAAGGTGAAGTTGGACAAAACGGACCTGGAAATCTTGAGAATGCTCCAAAAGAATGCGAGAGTTTCCATCTCTGAGATTTCACAAAAAGTTAATATCTCCCGACCCTCAGTCAAGTCAAGAATTCAAAACCTTGAAAAGATGGGTGTTATCAAGAAGTTCACCGTGATCTTGGACAAGAGTGCCATAGTTGAAAACATAGCCTTATTTCTAATCATAAGATCTCAGAATCCAGAAATTTTGAGAAAATTGTTGAACTTTGAGGAGATTCAGGAATTGCACCAACTTCTTGGAAGAAAGAATATCCTTTTAAAAGCCCTGGTGAAAAACATCTCAGAGATTCAAAATCTAACTTCAAAACTCAACTCATTAGGTATCTATGACTTTGAGTACTACATAGTTGTAGACACTCCAAAAAGTGAGTACGATCAAGAGGTAGGTCCTGAGATTGGAGTTTCTCTCGAGTGTGAGTACTGTGGAAGCCAAATCACAGGTGAGGTTAAAAGGCTTAAAATACACATGAAGGATTACTACTTCTGCTGTCCTGTATGTATGAGAAAATTTAAGAAGAGTTATGAGAGATTGAAGAAAAGGACATAAAGTTATTCCAACTCAACCTTCTCTTCTGTCCCCAACCTCTCCTCCCAGAGTCTTCTCACTGTTTCTGCATCCATCATCTCCTCTGTCAAGGGCATGCTATTCTTCCAGAGGGTTTCAAAGTATTTTTTAGCTTTCTTTGCAAGCTTTACATCTCTTGTAAAAACTCCAGCTTCGTAATTTTCCCAAAAACCTGTGTGGGTGAAGTTTGCAGTGACTACCAAGACCTCTCTCTCATCCACTATGAGAAGCTTTGAGTGGACATTATCGTTCAACCTAAATGAATTTACAGGAAGAACAGATATTATCCTTCTGATTGAAAAGCTCTGCTGCCTGTTCTCGTTGAACTTCCACTTTCCTGAAACCCTCACCTTCTCGTATGGGGTAGAGATAACCACCCTTAACTTTACTCCCCTCTCAAGCAGGGGCTTGATCTCTGCCACAAACCAATCTATGTAGAAGAGCCACATAGAGCTTAACAAAACCTCTTTTTCAGCCTTTCGGAGCATCTTCTCCATGGTTTCAAGGATGTTGTTTTCACCAGGCATGGTCTTTAGAAACTCACTCTCAAACTTCATAGCCCCAAATTCTCGTCTTCTCTGGTAGACAACTCCACCTGCAAAAGCTAAGAGTAAAAGAATCAAAAACCATTTTAGAAGATATGACCAGTTGATTTCCATTACAAAGTCTGCAGTTATAAAGTAAATGTCCTCAGGTTTGACGTCCCATGATACATAGCTCCTCGAATCCTCCTCTCCAATTCTTGCTCCTGGATTTATTCTCTCAACTCGAAAGGAGTGAAAATCATTTTTTGGTAGATATAATTTTACCTCTATTTCATCAAAACTCATGCCATAGGAGTTTCCCTCAATATCATCGAAGTGATAATGGTTTTCAGAGATTTTTTCAGTGATTTCAGAAACCGATACCCTAATTATCACCTTGTAAACTTCATAGGAGGTAAGTGTTTTGAAGATGTGAAAGTCCACTATCATCTTGTCTTCCTCTTCCTTGATATCATATCTCAAATCTCCAGAAGGGATGCTTTGAACTCCTATGATCTCGGCTGGAGTTTCATGGTAGTATCTAACATCTAAATCCAGCACCTGTGGAAAGTCAGTCTGGTTTTCGAAGATGTAAGTAATTGTTATATTTCCAGATGTTTGAGAATCAAGGTCAAAGAGAACCTCCAATCTCTCCAAAATCTCATCTTCATCTTGGGCACTCACCATTGAAACCAGAAGCAGGAAGAGAATGATTCTTTTCATCTACCTCCCTCATCTTTTGGATATATAAAACTTTGGATGTCCTTGATTTACTATCGATATAGTAACCAACAAAAGCTTTATAAATAAACTTGGTGAGAATATCACAAAAAGTAGGAGGAAAGAGTATGAAAAAAATCCTGACACTGGCGATTTGTGCAGTTTTGGTTTTTAGTTTTTTTTCTGTGAGACTTTTTGAGACGAAGGCAAACGGCGGACCCGGAAATGTGGTCATAAATGAGTTTGTACCTAAGGGCACTGAATGGGTAGAGCTATACAACTCGGGTGGCTCCTCAGTCGACATTAGTGGCTGGTACGTGGACGATGCAGACTGTGGTTCAGGTGCTAGTACTATTGGGGCGGTCAATCTAGCGTCAGGTGGCTATTTTGTCATCAACTCGACCGATGCTGGGGACAACTTCAGCCTAAGTAACGATGGAGATGTTGTTGTCCTCTGTGATAGTAGTGATGTGGAAATTGACCGTGTAAGTTATGGTAGAGTAGGAGCAGCTCCCATCTCTGCGACAGGAGATTCAACGGCAAGAGCACCAAATGGAACGGACACAGATAGCGATGCCAATGATTGGACATATGACCAATCACCCACTAAAGGATCAGCAAACGATGCACCAGCCCCAAGCCTTGGGAGTTCGGTTATCATCAACGAGATGAACAATTACTCCCCACCTTCAGGAGGAGACCACATGGAATTATACAATCCCACAGGTTCAGCTGTTAGTCTGACAGGATGGTGGATAAGCGATGGAGATGGTGTAGAAACCATAAGCGGAACTGTTCCTGCAGGAGGGTTTTTGCTCTTAAGTAGCCTTGCTACCAATTTCTCAAGCTCAGACGTAGCTTATCTGTTCAATGACTCTGATGTAAGAGTTGACCAAATAGGTTGGTATGGTGAATATGAAAATGACACCTTCCAGAGATGTGGGGATGGAGCAGGTCCAAACGATGGATATGACTGGACCTCCTCTGGAGGCGGCACCACTTGGTTTGATCTTTCATCAACTCTAGGCTCCACAAATGTTTGTATTGGAATTTCTACCACTGTGGTAATCAACGAGATCTATGTCAATCCCCCATCACAATATGATGGTACAGAATTTATTGAACTTTACAACACAACAGGAGCAGACATAGACATAAGTGACTGGGTGCTACAAAGTGATCCCCTCTCCTTTGGGAGAAAATGGGCATTTCCATCTGGTACAACCATTCCTGCTGGTGGATACTTAGTCGTTGCAAAGGATGCCTCAGATGATGATGGTTTCTTTGAGGAATTTGGATTCTATCCAGACTTTGAGATGTACGATCCCTCAGAGTGGTACGAAGTGGACTATCCTGGAGTTCCAAATATGGTGCAACTCACGGTGGATGATTATGATAATCAGATACAGCTTGCAAACGGTGATCCCTATGACGATGCCGTTCATCTATGGGATCCAACTGAGACCACCCTCATTGACTTTGTCCATTACTATGGGTTTGGAGACTCTGCACCTGGTGGCGACTATCCCACCTTCTTACCTGGTGTTGAGGAATCTCTGAGCAGATGTCCCAATGGAACAGACACAGACAATTCAGCAGCAGACTTTATGCTTTCTACTACCCTAACGCCAGGTTCAGCCAATGTTTGCACTTACGATGCAAACATCTGCGGAATAGTGATAAATGAGGTGATGTACAATCCAGCCTCAGCGCAAGGAAGTGACACAGACTACGAGTGGGCAGAACTCTACAACACAACTCCTTATGATGTTGGAATAGGAGGCTTTACATTTGGTGACGAGGATAATAGGGTTACAATTCCTGCGGGAACTGTGATAAGGGCAAATGGGTACATCATAATCGCAAGAAACAGAGCAGCATTTCTTAGCTACTACACCTCTATCGACCCCTCAATCGTGATAGATGCTGGTGGAGCTTACTTCGGCCTTTCAAATTCAGGAAAGCTTCTGGTTTTGAAGGATTGCATTGAGAATCCAGTGGATCAGCTCTACTACATAGATGACTGGGACAGTTTCGGTGCAGATGGTACAGGTTCTTCCCTTGAGAAGAAGGACCCAACCTTAAGAAATGATCCAGACTTCTCGGTTGGAGGAGCAACAGACCTTAACTGGGATCCATCCACGCCTTCATCTGCTTACGGAACACCTGGAGCACAGAACAGCGTTTACGTTGCACCCTCTATAACATGTGATTATGTTGGCTATGGGTGTGGAGGTCCAAGAAGACCCCATGTAGATATTACAGAGACCATAAAGCCACTGGCTCAGAATACAATAAATGAAAATAATTCTCTGCTCTCAGATGTGGAGGACCTGCTTTCAGAGGCTCAAAACAAAGGACTTGACACATCCCAATGTGAGATTTTGATCGATGAAGCAAAGGAGCTTCTTACTCTGGCAAACCAGGAATTTGGGAAAGGGAATTACATTGCTGCCAACAACTTTGCGCTACAGGCACTTTCTAAACTCAAAGAAACAAAAGAATGCCTAGAAGAACTTTTAGGCTTCTAATTTTTCATTTTTTTTATAGGATTACCTCACTATTAAGACAGGGGTGGGAGAATTCCAAACCACGTTCAAAGAAGTAGAACCTATCAAGAACTTTCTTATCCTACTCTTTCCCTTAGAACCTAAAATCAGAAGGTCATAATCTTTCGCAACCTTTAAAATCTCCTTCTGAGACTTTCCATAGAGAATCAAACTATCGTATTTCAGGTTATTTTCCTGTAAGATTTTTCCTCCCTTTTCTATGGCTCTCCTTGCAAACTCATCTTCATCCTCTGAAGGTGCAACACTGCACAACGTCACTTTTGAGTCCAAAGCTTTTAAAAATACCATTGAAAATTTGATAGCTCTCTCTGCACTTTCAGAGCCATCTGTGCCTATGAAGACTTTCTCTATTTCCCTATCCTCAGAAACCACAAGGACTGGTATATTTGAGTACTCCACAACCTTCTGTGTTACATTTCCAAGTAATATTCTCTCAGCTTTTGAGATTTTTTTTCTTCCCACCACCATCATATCGTAGTACTTTCTGCCACCCTCAAGTAGAATCTGCTCTGCTGGATCTCCCTCCCTGATTTTCAGCATGGTTTCAACGCCATAGCTTGCCACAGTGTGTAGAGTGTACTCTCCGCTCTTCTCTCTCACTAAAACCTCAGAACCTGTCATTTTGATGTTTTTATCGTCTCCACACTCCACTCCATAATCTTGCAGTATCCCTCTGGCATCTTTCAAAGCTCTGATTCCAGGAAGATAGAGCTTAAAATCCTCAAGTCTTCTTCTAGCCTGTATCACAAGAGAATGGTGGTGCCTAGATGGAATGTTACTAACAAAGAGAATCCTAACTTTGGCATTGATTGCCTTCGCTATTCTTCCTCCAAAACGTACAGCCTCTTCAGAGTGTTCTGAGCCTTCTGTGCAGAAGAGAATACGCATAAAAAATTTCAGTTTAGAGTTATTTAAGGCTTTCTGTCTGAATTTCAGAAAGATTTATAAAGATAGGATATTCAATTTCAAACACTCCAAAGCGGGGTGGGGCAGCTAGGAGTGCCCGGCGGGCTCATAACCCGCAGGTCTGTGGTTCAAATCCACACCCCGCTA